>CAZHCK010000011.1:0-44665 GCA_964530915.1 uncultured Cloacibacterium sp.
ATTCATAACTGACTGTAATTTCTAAAACAAAAGTATTGATTTTTAAAAGCACATCAGAAATAAATTTCTGAAAGTTTCTCAGAATCCTAAAATTCTCCCATTAGAAAATTCATAAAAAAAGTATCTAATTTTTATTAATTCGTAATTCCAAAAAATTTTTATCTTTGTGAAAATTCAAAAAGTAAAATGGCAGAATACAAATTAATCCTTCCTAGCATGGGAGAAGGCGTGATGGAAGCTACTATTATCAGTTGGTTATATAATGAAGGCGACACCGTAAATGAAGATGATTCTGTGGTAGAAATTGCTACCGACAAAGTAGACTCTGATGTTCCTACACCAGTTTCTGGGAAAATTGTAAAAATTTTAAAACATAAAGACGAAGTTGCTAAAATTGGTGAAGCAATCGCAATTTTAGAAATCGCAGGAGAAGGAGAAGCTGCACCAGTTGCAGAAACTACGAAAGCAGAAGAGCCTAAAACCGAAGCTCCTGCTGCAGAAGTAGTAAAAGAATTAGAAAAACCTTTAGCTACTACTTCTACTCCTCAAGAATTTTCTGGTGATGTATATCTTTCTCCACTCGTGAAATCTATTGCTCAAGAAGAAAACATTTCTGAAGCAGAACTTAAAACCATTAAAGGTTCTGGTTTAGAAGGCAGAATTACCAAAGAAGATATTTTGGCTTTTGTAAAAAACAGAGGCACTTCTTCTCCAGTTGCTGCTCCAGTTCAAGTAACTACTCCAGTTGCTGCTGCACCGCAATCTGCACCAGTTCCAGTTGCAGAAGGTGACGAAATTATTCCAATGGATAGAGTTAGAAAAATCATTGCAGATGCTATGGTTAATTCTAAGAGAACTTCGCCTCACGTTACTTCTTTCATAGAATCAGATGTAACGAATGTGGTAAAATGGAGAGCTAAACACAAAGATATTTTCGAAAAACGTGAAGGCGAAAAATTAACTTTCATGCCTATTTTTGTGAAAGCAGTGGTAAAAGCCATTCAGGATTTCCCAATGATTAATGTTTCTGTAGATGGTGACAAAATCATCAAAAAGAAAAACATCAACATCGGTATGGCAACTGCTTTACCAGACGGAAACCTTATCGTTCCTGTGATTAAAAACGCTGACCAATTATCACTTTCTGGATTAGCAAAAGCAATTAACGATTTGGCTTACAGAGCAAGAAACAAAAAACTTCGTCCAGAAGATACTCAAGGTGCTACTTACACCATTTCAAACGTAGGAACTTTCGGAAATTTAATGGGAACGCCTATTATTCCTCAACCGCAAGTTGCGATTTTGGCAATTGGTGCGATTGTGAAAAAGCCTGCAGTTATTGAAACCAAAGATGGAGACATGATTGGCATCCGTCAAATGATGTTCATGAGTCATTCTTATGACCACAGAGTTGTAGATGGTTCTCTTGGCGGAATGTTCCTAAAACATGTTCATGATTACCTACAAAATTGGGACATGAATACAGAGATTTAAGAACCAAGTAAAAAGATAAAAGTAAAAAGTAACCTTCGAAAAATTTCGAAGGTTTTTTTTGTGGGTTCCCCTCTTTTAGAGGGGTGTCAAAATTTTAATTTTGGCGGGGTGTTTTAGAAGCCATTCCCGCTTTACGCTGTATCTTTTTCTTGCAACCACAATTCCCAATCTAAGAAAAAGGATGTCGCTGCAATCGGGGCTAGTTACGTTTTCGTTAAAAAATTGTTATTTTTGAAAAAAAATAATAAACCTTGTTAACAAAAGAAGAAATAAGAGCATCCTATAAAAATTTTGATGATAATAAAATTCTAAAATTAGCTCAAAACCCAAAGGGATTAACCAAAGAAGCAATTCCAGTTCTAATAGAAGAGGTGAGATTAAGAAATTTAGACACAAGTTTCAAAGAATGGATTCAATTAGAAAACAATCCTTTAAATCAATTAGAAAAAGATTCTATTTTCAGCAATATTAAAAACAGTAAGTGTAGTATTTGTAAAACCAATTCGGACTTAAAAGCATACGAGTTTCATTCTGTAATCTCAGGAGTTATTTTTTGTGATGACATTTTACAACATTTAATCATCTGTGAAAAATGCAATAAAAAAATTAGATGGAAAAATTTCTTTAATACTATTCTATTAGGATGGTGGTCTAGAAAAGGATTGATCGCAACTATCACAGCATTATTAACAGAGTTTTTCAATCTTTTTTTAGTCAAAAGAATTAACGACCGAATCTTAAATACTTTAATTGAGGAGAATAATGGTACTTTTAGACAAATTCTCTCTAGTGAAAATCCAAAACAGCAAATTCAGAATTTTATTGAAAATAATAATGTAAGAAATCTAAATAAAAACGAATATGAATAACTTCCAAATCCGTAAAGCAACACCAGAAGACACCCAAACCATCTTTGACCTCATTTACAAATTAGCCGTTTACGAAAAACTAGAAAACGATGTTATCACTTCAGTTGAGGAACTCCGAGCCAATATTTTTGAGAAAAAATTTGCAGAAGTTCTCATCGCAGAAGAAGACGAAAAACCTGTAGGTTTTGCATTGTACTTTCATAATTTTTCTACGTTTGTTGGCAAACCAGGAATTTATCTAGAAGATTTATTCGTAGAACCAGAAACTCGCGGAAAAGGTTACGGAAAAGCACTTTTAGTAGAACTGGCTAGAATTGCAAAAGAAAGAAACTGTGGCAGATTAGAATGGAGCGTACTTGATTGGAACACCCCTTCTATAGAATTTTATAAATCTCTAGGCGCAAAACCAATGGATGAATGGACGGTTTTCCGTTTAGACAAAACTGGAATAGAAAATTTAGCGAAATAAATCTAAATTCTGGCATTAACACATCATTAAATCAACAAATTATCACATCAATATTGTGTATTTAAAAAAGTTTCAATACTTTTGCACCTCGAAATAATTAACAAATATTTTTAACATTATGAACAATTACGAAACTGTTTTCATTTTAACTCCCGTTCTATCTGACGCTCAGGTGGAGGAAGCAGTTAAAAAATTCGAAGACTTCTTAAAAGAGCACAACTGCGAAATCGTTGCTAAAGAAAATTGGGGTCTTAAAAAATTAGCTTATCCTATTCAATTAAAAAAGAATGGATTCTACACTTTGATTGAATTCAAAGGTGAAGGTACTGTAGTTGCAGGTTTAGAAACTGCTTTCAAACGTGACGAGAGAGTAATCCGTTACTTAACTACTAAGCTTGATAAGCATGGCGTAGAATACGCTGAAAAAAGAAGAGCTAAAGTAAAAACTGCTAAAGCTTAATTTTTAACCCTTAAAAAATTTACAAAAATGGCAATCGACGAAATGGCAAAACAAGCATCAGCTGGAGGTGAATCAGAAGTAAAATTCCTTACTCCACTTGATATCAATACTAAATCTGATAAAAAATACTGTAGATTCAAAAAATACGGTATTAAATACGTAGACTATAAAGATGCTGACTTCTTATTACAGTTCGTAAACGAACAAGGTAAAATTTTACCAAGAAGATATACAGGTACTTCTCTTAAATATCAAAGAAAAGTTTCTGCAGCAATCAAAAGAGCTAGACACTTAGCTTTAATGCCTTACGTAGCAGACTTATTAAAATAATTATTAACAAAAAATAAATTGTTGGTTTTAGTTGACTAAACCTAACTTTTTAAAACAAAAAAGGACAACAACAATGGAAATTATCCTAAAAAAAGACGTAGAAAACTTAGGACTTGAGTTTGATACTGTAAACGTAAAACCAGGTTACGCAAGAAACTTCTTAATCCCTCAAGGTTATGCACTTCTTGCAACTCCTAAAAATAAAGCTGCTCTAGAAGCTACTTTAGAAGCTAGAAAAGAAGAAGAAGCTAAGTTAATCGCTGCTGCAACTGCAATCATCGAAAAACTAAAAGCTACTACTGTTTCTATCTCTGCTAAAGCTGGTGCAGGTGATAAGATTTTTGGTTCTATTAACAATGCTACTTTAGCTGAAGAATTAGCTAAAGCTGGTGTAGAAGTAGACAAAAAATACATCAAAATCCCTGGAAACACTATCAAGAGAACAGGTAAATTCTCTGCTAAAGTAAGACCTCACAGAAATGTAGAATTCGAATATGAATTCGAAGTTGTTTCTGATGTAGTGGCTGAAGAAGCAAACACTGAAGCTTAAAATTCAGACTTATAAATATTAAAAACGCTCTCAAAATTTTGAGAGCGTTTTTTTATGCTTTTCATTTCACAAATAGATAATTTATCTAGACTTTATTGAAAATTTGGCAATTTATAAATTGTTGCTCTCATCACATTTGATTATTTTTGAGTTTAAACTTTCCTTATGAATTTCAATACCGAAAATCTTGATAAAGAAACGCTAATTCACCTTTACAAAGCAATGGTTTTACCTAGAACCATAGAAGAAAAAATGCTCATTGCTTTACGCCAAGGTAAAATTTCGAAATGGTTTTCTAGTTGGGGACAAGAAGCCACTTCTGTAGGTTCTGCTCTTGCGATGAACAAAGAAGAATACATCTTGACCATGCATAGAAATTTAGGTGTTTTTACCTCAAGAGAAATTCCATTGGATAGACTTTTTTCTCAGTTTCAGGGAAAAATGAATGGTTTCACCAAAGGAAGAGACAGAAGTTTTCATTTCGGAACTCAGGAATTCAAAATTGTGGGAATGATTTCGCATTTGGGTTCACAAATGGGTGTTGCAGACGGAATTGCACTTTCTCATCTATTGAATCAAGAGGAAAGATGCACACTGGTTTACACCGGTGATGGTGGCGCTTCTGAAGGGGATTTCCACGAAGCAGTAAACACCGCTGCCGTTTGGAATTTGCCCGTCATCATCGTCGTTGAAAATAATCAATGGGGACTTTCTACTCCATCTCGTGAACAATTTAGATGTAAATCATTCGCAGATAAAGGAATTGGCTACGGAATTGAAGCCCATTCCATCAATGGAAATAACATTCTGGAGGTTTACCAAACTTTCAAAAATTTATCAGAAAGTATTAGAAAAAATCCTAGACCTGTTTTGGTAGAATGCAACACTTTCAGACTTCGCGGTCACGAAGAAGCTTCTGGAACAGCTTATTATCCGGAAGGAATGATTGAAGAATGGACAAAACAAGATCCAATTTCTAATTATGAACAATTCTTACTTTCTGAAGGAATTTTAAATCAAAATTTGATTGAAGAAATAAAAGAATCCTATAAAAAACAAGTTGACGAAGCACTTGACCAAACCATCGCAGAACCAGAAATCATTCCGAATAAAAAGACAGAATTAGAGGATGTTTACGCGCCTTTTAATAATCACGAAATCTTACCCGAAAAATTACAAAACAGAGAAATAAGATTCATCGATGCGATTTCTGAAGCCATAGAAATTTCCATGAAAAACCATCCCAATCTCGTTTTGATGGGACAAGATATTGCTGAATATGGCGGTGCTTTTAAAATCACAGAAGGTTTTGTTGAAAAATTTGGAAAAAAAAGAGTCAGAAATACGCCATTATGTGAAGCAGCGATTATAGGTTCTGGTTTGGGACTCAGCATCAATGGCTACAAATCTATGGTAGAAATGCAGTTTGCAGATTTTGTAACGGAAGGCTTCAATCAAATCATCAATAACCTGGCAAAAACCCATTACAGATGGAACCAAAATGCAGATGTAGTGGTAAGAATGCCAACTGGAGCAGGAACTGGAGCGGGACCTTTTCACTCTCAGAGTAATGAAGCTTGGTTTACCAAAACTCCAGGATTGAAAATCGCATATCCTGCGTTTCCAGATGATGCAAAAGGTTTATTGATTCAAAGTTTTGAAGACCCAAATCCAGTATTATTTTTCGAACATAAAAAATTATACAGAAGTCTGAAAGGAAATGTTCCAGAAGGCTTCTACACTACTCCATTCGGTAAAGCCAGAAAAGTAAAAGAAGGCGATGAACTCACGATTATTACTTACGGTTTAGGAGTTCATATCGCTTTAGAATTTGCAGAAAAAAATCCTGAAATTTCTTTAGAAATTGTGGATTTAAGAACACTTATTCCACTCGATACTGAAACCATTTACAAATCAGTAAAAAAATGTAATAAAGTGATTATTTTGCATGAGGACACTTTGACTTGTGGTTTCGGAGCGGAACTTTCTGCGTTGATTTCAGAACATTGTTTTGAGGATTTAGACGCTCCTATTTTACGTGTAGCTTCTATGGATACACCAATTCCGTTCAACAAAAAGCTAGAAGACCAATTTATGCCCAATGAAGAGTTAGCAGAAGCTGTAGAGAAAATTTTGAAATATTGAGAAGATAGAAGTTGGATGATGGATGATGGATGATGAAACTCGGAGCTCAAAATCAAGATTTCGGAACTGTTTTGAGTGAGCGATTGCAGCGGAAATCCCGCAGTGAAAATGGCGCGAGCGAAGCGAGCGTTAGTTTTCACGAAGAATTGTAGAGAAAAGCGCGGTATTTTTTGCATGGAAAAAGCAAGGGAAAAAATACACGCCCAAAAAAATTGTAACTTTGGCTTGATATTTGAAAACTTCCCTTAAAAAGATTATTATGAAAAAATATATTTTAGCAGCAGGATTAGCACTAGGTTCGGTGGGAATTATTACCACTACCACGCAATCTTGCATGACGATTGCCACTACAGTAGGGCTTTCGGTTCTTAAAAAGATTTTAATTGGTGGCGTTTCTAAAGGTTTAGGAATTTTTAAAGATAAAAATAGTTTCTTGGGCAATGAATTGATTAATGCTGCACTTCCACAACAGCTAAAAGACATTAATTCTACCCTAGAAAAATTAGGATTAAGTAATTTGGTACAGAAGGAAAAAGGCTATATTGCAGATGCTGCTGCTTTTATCGCTCCGATTGCAGAACCTATTTTAATCAATGCGATTAATGACATGACATCAGCAGAAGCTCAACAAATTGCACAAGGTGGAAG
This sequence comes from uncultured Cloacibacterium sp., assembly GCA_964530915.1. Lineage (GTDB taxonomy): Bacteria > Bacteroidota > Bacteroidia > Flavobacteriales > Weeksellaceae > Cloacibacterium. The sequence goes on from CAZHCK010000011.1 coordinate 6,966, forward strand.
TGGCGCTGCTACAGCTTACCTTAAACAAAAAACCAGTACACAACTCATGGCTGCTATCGCTCCAAAAGTAGACGCTAAACTCAATGAATACGGAATTGTAAGAAGTGTAAATCTCGCTTTACAAGGAAATAATTTACTTGGCGGTTTATTAGGAAATCAAAATTCTAATTCTTCTGCAAGTTTGAGTCTGAGTAATCTAGCTGCAGAACAAATGGTAAATGGTCTGTTCAACATTGTAGAAAATTACGAAAAAACAAATCCAGAAAATCCTATGAATATTTTGAAATAGAGGTTTTCAATATCATGATATGTAAAATCAATTGCGAGCTATTGCAATTGATTTTTTTGTGCATTACTTTTGACAAAATTTAAAACACAATGACGGCAAAAGAGCAAGGAAAAAGGCTTCTGAAGTATATTACTAAAGAAAGAAAAGATGTTCTCAATATTTACTTTTATGCCATATTAAGTGGTCTCGTTCAGTTGAGTTTACCACTGGGAATACAAGCCATCATCAGTTTTGCGATGGGTGCAACTATGGTTACTTCTATTTATATTCTCATTGCATTTGTAGTACTAGGAACGTGGTTGGTAGGATTTTTCAGGGTGAAAGTAATGGAAATCATCGAAAAAATCCAACAAAAAATATTCGTAGAATATGCCATCTCTTTTTCTGAAACTTTACCAAAAATAAAACTCGAAAAGACCAATCAATATTACTTACCAGAACTTATCAATCGTTTTTTTGACACCCAAAATTTACAAAAAGGGATTTCTAAAATTCTCCTCGAAATTCCGACTGCTATTATTCATATTTTATTTGGAATTATTCTCCTCTCTTTTTATCACCCATGGTTTTTAGCTTTTGGAGGAATTGTATTGGTTGGAGTAGTTTTAATTTTTAATTATACTTCTGAAAAGGGCATAGAAACAAGTTTAATCGAAAGCGAAAAGAAATATTTTGTCGCTTCTTGGTTAGAAGATATTGCCAGTTCTGTGAAATCTTTCAAAGCCAATAAACATACCAACCTTCACCTTAGAGAAACGGATGACAGACTTTTGGATTATTTAAGTTACAGAACGCATCATTTCAAAGTTCTTTTATTTCAATATAAAACCATTATTTTCTTCAAAGTTTTGATTACACTGGTTATGTTGGTGATTGGAACCTATTTATTGGTCAACCAAAAACTTAATATTGGCGCATTTATCGCTGCAGAAATTGTAGTTCTTACCATTTTAACCGCCGTGGAAAAACTCATTAAAAGCTTAGAAAGTTATTATGATGTCATTACTGCACTTAGCAAACTTTCGAAGGTTACCGATTTACCACTAGAAAATGAAACAAGCGACATTATCCATATCAAAGATGACATTCAATCTATTGAATTTAAAAATGTTTCTTTTGGTTTTGGAGATGAAGACATTCTGAAAAATCTTAATTTCAAAGTTCAACCAAGTAGCATCAATGTGATTTCGGGAGAGCTTTCTTCAGGCAAATCATTGCTCATCAATCTCATGTCTGGGATTTATGCACCTACTTCTGGTCACATTTTATACAATGATGTTTCTTCTAAAAATTTAACTCAAGACCAAATCAGAAGAGGAATCAGTATTCACACAGATGATATAGATGTTTTCAAAGGAACAGTTTTGGAAAATATTCAACTGGGAAATGAAAAAATAACTGTAGAAAAAATCAATCATATTGCTCAAAAAATAGGAATTGATGATTTCGGGACTAAATTTACCAACGGATTTTTGACCAAAATTCAAGATGGAAACTCTCAACTTTCTTACAGCAATAAGAAAATAATCCTTCTTCTAAGAGCTCTAGCTACAGACAATAAAATCATCATTTTAGAAGATCCTTATGACGGACTTTCTAAAGAAATCAAAGAAAAAATGATGGTGTTTTTACAAGAATTAGCCAAGAAAAAAACCATTATTGTGGTTACTCAAGATGATGACTTTATCCAAAAAGCTCATCAACATTTTCACATGATTAATGGTCAATTAGAAACTAAAAAATAAAACGATGCAACTAAAATCACTCGAAAATATTTATCATATCAATAAGAAATCAAATGTTGCCAAATGGTTTTTATTTACATTTTTAGCATTTGTTTTCATTATGTTTTTACCTTGGACTCAGAACATTAAAACTCAAGGGAATGTTTCTACCTTATATCAGGAACAAAGACCTCAAAAACTCAATTCTCCTATTCCTGGAAGAATCATCAAATGGTATGTAAAAAACGGAGATGTAGTCAAAAAAGGCGATACCATTCTTCAAATTTCTGAAATTAAAGACGATTATCTAGACCCACTTTTGGTAGAAAGAACTCAGGAACAAGTTCAGGCAAAAAAAGGAGTCAGAGAATACTATAATGCCAAAATTTCTACCACAGAAAACCAAATTGCAGCCATTACTGCCGCTAAAGATTTAAAATTGAATCAAATTAAAATTAAAATTGCTCAGTTACAAAATAAGTTAAAAGCAGAACAAGCCGAACTTACCGCAGTAAATAATGAATTAAAAATTGCTCAAGACCAGCTTAATCGTCAGAATAAAATGTATGAAGAAGGTTTGGTTTCTCTTACTCAGTTACAACAACGAAATGTAAGTTATCAAAATGCTCTAGCCAAGAAAACGTCTGCGGAAAATAAATTGGCACAAACTCAACAAGAAATTGCGGCTCAAAATATAGAACAAAACGCTGTTATTCAAGAATATACAGAAAAATTAAGTAAAACTGAAGGCGAACGTTTCCAAAGTATGGGACAAGTTGCAGGAAGCACTGGTGACATTGCAAAATTAGAAAATCAAGTGGCAACCTATAAAGTGAGAAAAGGTTTGTACTACATTTTGGCAACGCAAGACGGACAAATTACACAACTCACGAAAGCTGGAATTGGCGAAATTGTAAAAGATGCAGAAACCATCGGAATTATTGTTCCGAAAAAGATAGATTACATCGCAGAAATTTATGTAAAACCTGTAGACTTACCGCTTATTAGAGAAAATCAAAAAGTAATGCTCACTTTCGACGGATTTCCCGCGATAGTTTTCTCAGGTTGGCCTAATTCTAGCTACGGAACTTTTTCTGGAAAAATTATTGCCATAGAAAATTCCATCAGTGAAAACGGTTTGTTTAAAGCGATTGTTGCCGAAGATAAAACTCAAAAAAGATGGCCACCCAACATGAAAATCGGAACAGGAGCCAGTGGAATTGCCATTCTGAATGATGTGCCTATTTGGTACGAAATATGGAGAAATATCAATGGTTTTCCACCAGATTATTATCAAGTAAACACCCAAAAGAATGAGAAAAAATAAAATTTTATTGCTTATTTTTCTTTTCACGTCTTATCCATTTTTCGCTCAAGATTCTATTGCTTTGAGCTATGAAAATTATATTTCTTGGGTTCAAAAAAATCATCCGATTATTAAAATTTCTGATTGGGAAAAAAATATTGCTCAGAATAACATTTTGAAAGCCAAAGCTTTATTAGACCCTAATATTTCTGCAAAAATTGGTGAAAAAAAAATAGACAACACGCTTTATTACACTCAAAAAAATATTGAACTGAATCTCCCAACTTGGTACGGAATAGATTTCAACATTGGAACCAATGATTTGGCAGGAAATAAGCTGAATAATGAAGAAACAAAAGGCGTTCTGAATCATGTAGGAATAAGCATTCCGCTTGCGAGAGATTTGGTTTACAATAAACGAAGAACCGCCATTCAGCAATCGAAAAATTTCAGCAAAATGACTTTTTATGAGCAAGAAATGCTCAAAAATGAAATACTTTTGGAAGCCAATTTTAGCTTTTGGGAATGGGTAAAAAATTACGAAATTTTAGAATTGAACAAAAAGGTTCTTGACCTCAACAAAAAAAGATATCAATTGGTCAAAAAATCTTTTGAATTGGGAGAAAGACCAGCTATAGATACCGTAGAAGCTTTCACGCAACTGCAAAGTTTCGAAGCGAAAACCATAGAATCTCAGAACAAGTATAACATTTCTACCATAGAACTTTCTCAATTTCTTTGGAAAGAAAACGGTGAAAATTACAATCTTCCGTTGTTTACCAAACCGAGTGAACAACTGAACACACAGTTTACCCAAGATTATTTTATCATTACTGAAAAACTTTTACAAAATATTGATTCACAATATGCGCTGAATTATTATTTTGAAAAATCTAAATCTTTGGAACTGGAAAGGAAACTAAAATGGCAAAATTTTCTTCCTAAAATCAATTTCAACTACAATTTGTACAATAAAGAATTTAAAAATCAGGACATTCTGCCACTTTTTGACAATAATTATCAATATGGTATAAAATTGGAGTTACCCATATTCATGAGAGAAGCTCGTGCTGATTATCAAAACATTAAGCTTAAAATTCTCCAGAATAATGAGAATATAAAATTTAAAAATCAAGAATTAAAGACCAAAATACAGACTTACAATGCAGAAATGGGCAATTTCTTATCTTTAACTCAAAATAATGAATCGCTCATTGAGAATTATAAAAGGCTTTTAAAAGCCGAAGAAATAAAATTTTCTAATGGTGAAAGTTCACTTTTCTTAATTAACAGCAGAGAAAACAAACTATTAGAAACTCAAGAAAAATTTTTAGAACTGAAAGCCAAAACGATTAAAACTTATTTTAAATTGAATTGGCTGGAAAACAACACTTTAAAACAATGATAGAAGTAACAGGAAACGAACCATTTGATGAACAAGCAGAATTTTATGCTTCTTTAAAAATAAATTTAGAGAAAAATCACAATTTCCCTGAAGATTATCTTTATAAATTCATCATTGTCAACAATCAAGAAAAACTTACCGAAATTTATAAGGTTTTTGACGGCACCAAAAATACTTTTTCTACCAGAGAAAGCAGTAACGGAAAATACATCAGCATTACGATACAATGTTTCGTACTCGATGCGGAGCATGTGATCAGACTTTATCAAGAAGTTGCCAAAATTGAAGGCGTAATTATGTTGTAGGATGTTGGAAGGCAGAAGTACAAAGTACAAAGTACAAACTTCTAAAATCTCAAATCTAAAGTCTCAAATCTAAAGTTTATGAAAATATTAATCACAGGAGCCACTGGTTTAATCGGTAAATATTTAGTTCAAAAACTAAAAGAAAACGGTCATGAAATTGTAATTTTGACCAGAAAAAAATCGGGAAAACCTAATGAATTCCAATGGAATCCAGATCAAAATTTCATAGAAGATGCTGCTTTTGAAAACATAGAAGCCATCATTCATTTAGCAGGTGCTACTATTGCCAAAAGATGGACAAAAGAATACAAAAAAGAACTTTACAGCTCAAGAATTAATTCTGCTAATCTTCTTAAATCTTACTGCGAAAAGCATCAAATCAAACTAAAAAGTTTCATCTCAGCTTCTGGAATTAATTATTACGGAACTTTTACGAGTGATGAAATTCTCACTGAAAATTCGCCCATCAAAAAACTAGATTTTTTGGCAGAACTATCAGTGGATTGGGAAAAATCTGCTTATCAATTTTCTGAAATTGCAGAACGTGTGGTTTGCCTAAGAACAGCAATGGTTTTAGCAAAAGAAGGTGGAAGTTTCGTTCCATTGAAAAAATTGACAGACTTCAATTTGGGTTCGCCTGTAGGAAAAGGAAAACAATGGATGAATTGGATTCACATAGAAGATTTGGCGAATATGTATGTAGAAGCGATAGAAAACCCTCAATTCAATGGAAGTTACAATGCTGTAGCAGATGAAACCGTGACCAATGAGGATTTCATGAAAAGTATGGCTAAAAAATCAAACAAATTTTTCTTGCCCATTCCTGTTCCAGAGTTCATGATGAAACTGATTATGGGAGAAATGTCTTCTATTATTTTAGAAGGAAGCAGAGCGTCAAACGAGAAAATAAAATCAACAGGGTTTACTTTTAAATACCCAGATTTAAATGCTGCTTTGGAAGATTTAATCGGCAAATAAAAAACTTTAGATAAAAAAAGCGAACTCTTGGGAGTTCGCTTTTCATTTATTTTATAAAAATTTCTCTAACTTTTCTATATCTCTTGCGATGATGGCTTTATTATCTTTTATGACAATTGGTCTTTGCAAAAGTTTAGGATAATTTGCCAAAATAGAAACTAAACCACTATCAGAATAGGTTGTCTCTGAGAAATTTTCTTTCCACAAATCTTCATTTTTTCTGATAATGTTATGTATTGAAGTATCTAGTTTAGATAATAAATCTTCTATTTCTACTTCAGACAATGGATTTTCTAAGTAATTTCTTACTTCAAATGATACACCTTTAGATTCTAAATACTGCAAGGCAGTTCTAGATTTTCCGCAGCGATTATTATGTAAGATAGTGATCATATATTTTGGATATTAGATGTTTAATGATGGATTTTTATCAATGTTCTCTAATTCTCAATCATTCTACAACACTACTTCTTAAAAAAGTCCGTGCAATTCTGCTTCTATTTTCTCTAAAATATACCCGAAATCTTCTGGTCTTTCTACAAAATCTAAATCATCTACTTCTATTACCAATAGTTTTCCTTCTTTGTAGTTAGAAATCCATTTTTCGTATTTTTCGTTCAGTTTAGATAAATATTCTATGCTAATGCTGGCTTCATAATCTCTTCCTCTTTTGTAGATTTTCTTTACTAAATTAGGAACATCTGACTTTAAATAAATAAGCAAATCTGGTGCCGAAACAAAGGATTTCATCAGATGAAACACCGAAGAATAATTGTTAAAATCTCTTTCGGTAAGCAAGCCCATATCATTTAAATTTTCCGCAAAAATATACGCATCTTCGTAGATGGTTCTGTCTTGAACAATATTTTTACCACTTTCTCTAATTTCTTTTACCTGACGAAATCTGCTTCCTAAGAAATAGATTTGGAGCGCAAAACTCCATTTGCTCATGTCTTCGTAAAAGTCTTCTAAATATGGGTTATGATCTACATCTTCAAATTGCGCATCCCAACCATAATGTTTTGATAACATTGTAGTTAGAGTAGTTTTTCCCGCGCCTATGTTTCCAGTAACAGCAATATGCATCGATTCTATTTTTCTATTCCGTAAAGATAAAGTTTGTCATCTATCAAAGCCAAAAAATGATTGCTATTTTTTTCCACAATGATAAAATTTTCTTTAGAAAATACAGGATAGAATAATTGAGTTGGTGTGTATAGGGAAATGGTATTTTGCTCTATGACGTAAATTTTATCATTTACGCGTCTTAATTTTTTACCATTATCTATGTCGATAGAATATTTCTGAGCACCTTTGAGTTCATAAACGCTGAAACATTTTTCTCTGAGTAGGTATAAGTGATTTTGATAAACGATAAAATCTACCACAGTACTCAAATCCATGTCAAAAGGAAAGATATTGATAATTTTATCCTCTCGATAATTGTACTGTATCAATTGCTTTCGAGCTGAATCTAGCACCCAAACAAACTGTAAATCTTGCGAATAAACCGCTTTTATGTGTCCAAATTTTTGGTATAAATTTAAATACTGAATTTCATTAAGATTCTGGTCTAGAATTTTAATTTCTTGTCCGTTTTCTGAGAACAGAAAAATATTCAGAGGATTTTCAACCGATTGTATTTTAAACGGTTGCGGAAACATGACTTGTGCTTTTTTATGACCAAGAGAATCATATTTCAGGATACTCAAATCGCTATTGCGATACACATAAATGTTCTCATAATCATCTATAAGAACATCTCTAATACTATCTTTTATGATAATAGGGAATTCTTTTTGTGCAAAAAGTGCAGCACAAATAAATGTAAAAATAAGTGATAATCGTTTCATGGCATTTGTGTTTATAAAATGTATTGTCAAGAAAAAACCAGAAACTTTCAGTATAAAATTTACTTAATTTTTACTTCATAAATTTTGTCCCAATTTTTTCCTGTAACAAGCATATTCTGCCCTTTGAAGGCAATTCCGTTTAGAACATCATCTGTTCCTGTGTTGTGTTTTTTCACAATTTCTGAGAAATCTATTCTTGCCAAAACTTCTCCAGATTTTGGATTAATTTTTAGAATATACGGTTTTTGCCAAACATTCGCATAAATAGAATTGTCGTGATATTCTAATTCATTAATACTGTCATACACTTCAGTATTTCCAGCTACAGAGATGTATTTTACCATTTTAGAAGGGTCATTTACATCTAAGAAATATAGATTTTTAGTTCCGTCTGAAGCGATAAGATTTTTACCATCATACGTTAAACCCCAACCTTCTCCCATTACATTAGGATAAGGAAATTCTGACAAAAGTTTAAGCGATGATTTATCATAAATAAAACCTTTTTTATTTTGCCAAGTCAGTTGATACACTTTGTTTCCTACAATCGTGCTTCCTTCAGAGAAAACATCTGCAGGTTGCGCGGTAAAAGTTGTAGCATTGGTTTGACCTAAGGTATATTTTAAAATTTTAGATTGTCCGGTTTGTCCATCACTTTCATAAATGGTGTTCCCTTCTAGCTGAAATCCCTGTACAAAATTAGCTTTATCATGAGGATATTCTGCCACGATTTCATAAGTTAATTGCGCTTCTGGATTTTTGGCGAAAACATTTATGGTAGCATCTTGACTCAGCACTTTTCCATCTCTGGTAATATTGATGGTTACCGCATTATCTCCTAAAGTAAAAAATGCTGGATCTACTACTAAATCGCTTGTTTCTTTGTCTCCAAAACTGATGCTGATGCTTTCTGCGTTTTCTGTAACTTCTTTGGGTAGGTTTATTTTGTCCCCGAAATGATAACCTTTGGTTTCCATTTCTGTATTATAGGTATTAAGAGCGTCTAAAATCTCTTTGTCTTTATTACATGAAGTCAATAAAAATAGGGCAAATATACTTACGAAAAGTGTTTTTTTCATTCTTAAATTATTTAGTTCAAAATTACAAAAAAAGCACCACTCTATAAGAATGATGCCTAATATTTAATAAATTTTAAGAATTTTTAGTTTTCAACAAAATTTTTCAAAGCTTTGTTTAGGATTTCGTCCCAACCGTTTTGGAAATTTTCTTTCTTAAAATCAGCGCCTAGATGATCAAAGTTTTCTAAACCTTTGTGTGTAAGAGTAACCAGCGTTCCGTTGCTTTCTGGTTGAAGTTCCCATTTAACTAACGTTTTATCATGGGTATAATCAGGATATGTCCAAGAATGTTTTAATTTTTTCTGAGGAATAATCTCTACGATTTCGCAGTGATGGTGTAATTTTTTTTCTTCTCCTTCAAAGAAATTAAAAGCGGCATGCTCTTTCAATTCGAAGTCTGGTATATTAAAATACCATTCTTTCATCTGTTCTCTATTCGTAATCGCATCCCAAACTTTTTCTATTGGTGCGTTTACTTTTACGCTGATTTTAACATTATCGTGCATAGCGTTATCATTTTTAAGATTGAACAATTATTTATACTCGAATTTACAAAAAATATCTTGATTAATGTTGCTGAAATTTATCAGGGTCATCATAGTTCACCATCCATTGAATACCAAACCTGTCTTCCCACATTCCGAAATATGCTCCCCAAAAAGTATCTTGTAATGGCATCGTTACATTTCCTCCTTCTGAAAGTCCGTTAAATAATTTTTCTGCTTCAGCTCTAGATTGTGTATTGAGTGAAATTGCAAAATTATTTCCTTTGGTAATCTTATGAATTCCTGGCATAGAATCGCTTCCCATCAAAACAGTTTCTGTAGAAATAGGAAGTGTAACGTGCATGATTCTGTTTTTATGTTCTTCAGAAAGTGGTGGCATTCCTTCTTGTGGAGGCATTTCGCCGAATCTGTTCCACATAGGAATTTCTCCTCCTAAAACCGATTGATAAAACGTGAATGCCGCTTCGCATTCTCCATCAAAAGTAAGATAAATGTTTGCTGTAGCCATAGTATTAATATTTGTAGATTGGGTTTAAAAAATTAACAAAATAGAATTTACTTTCCCTTTTTATCTGTGTTGGTCTATTAAAATAGAATTTCCGTCAGGGTCTGTTAAGACTATGTATTCAGGACCTTTTGTGGTTTCATTTGCCTCTCTGTCTACTTTCACTCCCTTTTCTTTCAGTTTTTTCTGAATTTCTCTTACATCAGTAAAAGGGTTAACTTCTGATGCTGATTGGTCCCAACCTGGATTAAAAGTAAGCGTATTCTCTTCTATATATCCTTGGAAAAGCCCAATAACTGTACTTCCGTTTTTTAAAACAATCCAATTTTGGTCAATATTTCCAGCTTTGTAGGTGAATCCCAGTTTTTCGTAAAATTCAACAGATTTTTTAATATCTTTTACTTTAAGACTTATTGAAAATGCTCCTAATTCCATATTTTTTTGATTTGAAGTATTATTTTCTTGAGCAAAAGCTAATTGCGAAAGCAACAGAAAACTAAATAATATTTTTTTCATGTTTAAACTCCAAATTGATCTAAATGATGATTGAGATGTTTCGCAAACATATTATTCCAACCTTGAGCCGTCATTTTTCCGAAATTAATGTTTTCTTTTCCTTCGAAAGCTTCTCTACCCAATTGTTGCACACGCTGAATATTGCCAATTAATTTGGCTTTTTCTTCTTCAAAGTTTCTCTCATCTGCAATGATAAAAGCAGGACTTGTTGGTAAACTCTGTTTATACGGAATTTCGTTGGTGATTTTCGGTTTTACAAACCTCGAAAGTAAAAATTTAGCAATAAAACTAGGCTTTGGAAATTTTTCTGGCGTAAAAGTTAAGTCATAGGCTACATTTAAATGTGCTAAAACTTGGTCTACACTCATTTTTCCCCATTTTCTTTGGGTTTCTGGTGTTAAATTATTGATTCTATTGATGTACTCTTGCGCATCTTTTGCATCAAAAACGTTTTGCATGGATTTTATTTTTAGAGAATCTCAAAGTTAATTGAAATTTCTAAAACGCCTACCAAAAGAATCTTAAAAATATGATAAAATTTAGAAAACTAAAATCGTTTTTGACTTTAAATATCACTTCTGATGCGGCTTAATGTCTCCTGAGAAATTCCCAAATAAGACGCAATCATTCCGAGTGGAGCTCTGAGAATAATATTAGGATTTTCTTCTAAAAGTTGAATGTACTTTTCTTTTGCTGTCATATATTGCAGCGAAGAAATTCTGTGCGACATCTCTATCATTAAGTTTCCTAGAATATATCTGCTGAAATTTGCCGCAGTAAGCGAAACGGAGCATAATTCTTCTAATTTATTGAAATTACAAGTGGTAATTACAGATTTTTCTAATGTTTCAATGTTGTTTCGAGTAGGCTGATTCTTAAAAAGCGTATCGATATTGGCCGTAATCTTGCCTTCGGAATAAAAATTAGTGGTGATATCTTTTCCGTTTTCATAGTAAAACATTCTTAGCAAACCTTCATCTACAAAGAAAACAGTATGATTGTATTGATTTTGTTTGCTCAATATTTCTCCTTTTTCAAAGACTTTTGTTTCACATTCTTCATTTAAAAAACGCTCTATTTCTGCATCTACCTTAATGTGCTTATTAAGTTCTTGAATTAATTTCATGAAAACTAAATTTCTGGCAAAATTACACAAAAAAGGCGTTTCAGTAAACTGAAACGCCTTCGAATAAACATTAATAAAAAAACTATATGGATTAAACGAACCTCTGGTCGTCATAATCTTCAGAGAGATGATATTCTTTGAACAGCATTTTGATTTTGATTTTCAAAGCTATCCAGCCTAAAAGGAAATAAACCCAACCTAAAATAAACAAGTGCCAGAAATATTTTTTGGTTAAAAAATCTGAACCTTTTTCTACTACCATAATCTTCAATGCTTCTAAATATGGGGTTAAAGGAATAATTTTAGTGAAATAAGTAATGAAATCTGGCATCGCATAATTTGGCCAAGTAAATCCACTGATGATAAACGCCGGCGAAGCAATCACCATTAAAATCTGAGTCGCTTTAAGCGCATCTGGAACCAGAATACTTACCAAAACCCCTAAATTAGTTGCTGCTACTACAAAAATTGCAGTTATCAAGAAGAAATTCATGGCGTTTTCTGGAAGTGGAATTTTAAAATACAAACTGCATAAGTAAAAAACCAAAATATTTAAATTGGAAAAAATCCAAACGGGTAAACATTTAATCGCCATTACCAAAATCGCATATTTGTGTTTTCCTGCAAAATCTTTTATGAAAGAATCTCTTTTAAATTCCTCGGAAAACGTAACTGCCATCGCCAAAAGAATGACTTGCTGTAAAACTACTGCCATCATTGCTGGCCACATGAAAATTAAGTAATTACTTGTGGTGTTAAAAAGCGTAATATAATTGGCTTTATAAGGTTCTATATTGGCTTTTGCTTGGTCTGCATTCATTCCTTTTTTCTGCAAGGCTTTCATTTCTGCACCTGCTGAAAAAGTTCCCAAGGTTAATTGAATCGCTTTTGAAGCAAAATTAGCGGTCAACACATTCGAAGTATTGAGATAAACGTTAATTTCTGGATATTTCTTTTGCAGCATATTCGCCTCAAAACGTTCAGGAATAATCACTACTGCTCCTGCTTCTGTTTTGATGACCTCATCTTTCAAAATCGCTGGTTCTTCTACATAATTTAGCACTTTAAGCGTTTGATTATCATCTAACATATCAACAATTTGATTAGACAATGGAGTTTGGTCATGATTAATTACAATCACTGGAATGTCTGTCACTTTTCCCTTTTCATAGGTAAAACCTAATAAAAGGGCATAGAAAATGGGTGCAATAAAAAATACAGAAAGCATGGTTTTGTTCGCGAAGAACAAATGAAACTCTCTTTTTAAAAGGTATCTTAACTGTTTCATTTTTGTAAATTTTTAAGTCAAGATTATTTTAAAGTTACGCTAGAATTCACCAAAATATTATTCACTTTTGCTCTGTCTGTAGGAATTACTTTAATTTCGTAAACCGCATCTTCTGGTTGATAATCGGGGAAAGCTGTGGTAATATCTGCATATTTTGTCAATTGCTTTATGGAAACTATTTTTCCAGAAAACTCTTGATTTCCGTAAGTGAATTTCATATTCACGGTCATTCCTTTTTGATATTTAGAAATTTTACTTTCTGGAATGGTAAAACGGAAATAAGTAGAGTTCGGAATATAGCCGTTAAATAAAGCATAACCAGCAGTTGCTAATTCACCTACATTTAGAGAAATGGTTTCGATTTCCATATCATTGGTTGCGATAATATATCTTTCAGAATAGGCAACATTAGCTTCTTGAAGGACACCTCTCGCTTGATTTTCTTGACCAATTGCCATTTCTATTTTTTCTAATCTTGTACCGATTTCTACATCGTGCAATTCTGCATTTACTGCATCATATTGAGCTTTTGCGCCTTGTAATTTTGCGAAAGCCTCATCATAATTTTGTGGAGAAAGCAAACTGTCTCTGTACATATTTTGCGCTCTTTTAAAAGATTTTTGAGCATATTCATATTGTTCTGCTAACCCTTTTTGTTTGGCTTTTAACTGACGAAGTTGGTCTGCGGTTGCTCCGTTTTTCGCCAATTGTGCTTGTGCAGTGGCTGCAGCCGTTGCTCCTTTTGCTTGAGCAATTTTCGCGGAAACTTCTGGAACATCTAACATTGCAAGAGTATCTCCTGCTTTTACAGTTTGTCCTTCTTCTACATAAATTTTTAAAATTCTACCAGTAACTTTTGGCGCGAAAGAAACAATTTCTTTTTTGGTTTTTCCTTCGGTTAATTGTTGTGGAGTTTCATTTTTACAAGCTCCAAGAGAAAGTAAGGTTACTAAAAATAAAGATTTTACAATATAGTTTTTCATTGGATTAAAATATTTAATTGATTAATGTTTATAGTTTTATAGTTTTTCTAAGTTTAAATTTTGAGTAGATTTCATCAGTTCTACCGCTGCTCTTCTTTGGTTGAAAACAGCAGTTTGATATTCTAATTCTGCGTTTTCTAAATCGTTTTCTGCTTCTATCAATTGAGTAGATTTAATCAAACCATATCTGAATTCTTTTTCGGCTTGTGTCATTGCATTTTTAGCAATTTGTTTTGCCTTAGCTTTTAGGTCTACTTGCGCATTTGCAATGTTGTAATTGGTTTGATTATTGGCTAAATTGAGTTGTAATTTTCTTTCGGCATCAGATTTTTTACTTTCTAAAATCTCTCTTTCAATTTTTGCTTTTTCTACTTCATGTTTTCCTTCATTTCCATCAAAAACATCCCATTTAAAACCAATTCCTGCTTGAAAAATGGGCAATAAATTAAGATTGGTTAAATCATAATCTAACTTTGCGCCAGTTCCCGGCATTAATTCTTTTGATGAAGAAAGATTGGTATTATAAAATCCCATGTATGAAAGTGAAGTCATGGCTTGAACTTTCGGAATCCACCACGTTTTTTCTGCTTTTATTTTAGCATCAATGGCTTTAATCCCAAAATCCAAAGCTTTTAATTCTGCTCTATTTTCGATGGTTTTATCGGTTACCAAATAATCTATTTTTTCTAAATCAGGATGGATGAGAGCAATTCTCTCTTTTTCAATTCCCGTTAAAACATTTAATTGCGTAATCAGCAACTCTTTTTTACCTTCGTATTCTACCATTTTAGAATCCAAAGTAGCTTGTGCCAATTCTATTTTTTTGTAATCATAAGGAGTAATCAAACCATAACCTAAAGCTTTTTCTGCTGTTTTTTTATTGGCATCGAGACGTTTTTTGCTTTCATCTAAAACTTTTTTAGATTCTATCACGAGTGCAAATTGATCATAAGCTTTAGAAATCTGAGTAATGACTTCGTCTTGATTTTTAATCTGCAAAGCTTGAGTGGCATTATTTTTCTCGGTCAAAGCTTGTTTCAGATATTTTACTTTTCCACCAGAATAAAGAAGCGCTTTTGCTTCCACTTTTGCGGCTGCATCAAAACCCGACAAAGTAAAATTATTGTCAAAAGTTCCTTCTGGAAAAACGGCACCCGGAAAAATAGGTTTAATCGCAGGAATGGCAATTTCTGGTGAAAGGAATTTTGCCGTAGCATTTAAATATTCGCCTTTTCCTGAAATTTCAACTTTGGGTAAGAAAATGTCTTTTAATTTTTGTTGATCTAATCCATTTGCTTTAGATTCTAAGTTTTGTTGTTCTATGGCAGCATCTTTACTCATCGCTGCGTCTACCAATTCCTTGAATGAAGGAGCAGTTTGCGCAGAGAAGGACAAAGGAAAGCCCATCATTGCTGTAAAAATTAATGTTTTATAGTTTTTCATTTTTAATGTTTGTTTACAGATGCAAAGTTGCGACGATTGAAAAACTATTCCTTTGACATTTGTCAAAAAGTAAAAACGCCCACAAAAAATTTGTGGGCGATTTCATTTTAAATTTTCAACTTTCAATTATTCTTGAATCGAAACTTTCGTTCCTTGTGTATGGGCGTTCATTTGCGGAGCATAATAGTTCTGCATCGTAGTAATTCCGTTACTGAACGTTCCTGCTGCATTACAAATATAATCGTACTCAAAAACGTATTTTCCTTTCGGCATATATTCTATGTAGAAATTGGTAGAAGCATCTTTCGTGACTTGATAATAACCCAAATTATTCTTCCATTGATAGCCAGAAAGTACGTCAACTGGTTCAAAACCTGCCGCTCTCATATCTTTCAAATGAATAAATTCCATGTTTCTATCGGTGTTCAGAATCATTCTTACCGTTACTTTATCCCCGATTTTCAGCGGAGCATTTTCTGTAATTTTCTGCAATTCTTCACCATTTACCGTTTTCACTTTTTTGTACAATTCTTTAGTAATAGAAATATAAGTTTCGGAAGATTTTATTTTGTCTAAATCTTCATAATATTGCCAGAATAAACCACCTTGTACAATTCCAGCACCTGATTTTGTAATGGTTACACTTGCTAAATTTTTATCTATTTTATCTGATTTCACAGCAGATTTTACGTAACCCGTTACTTTTGTATCAGGATTCACCAAATCTTTTCCACCCCAAATTATGTTAGCTTTATCGCTTTCCGCTGAAGTCCAAGATTTTCCAGAATTTAAAATCGTATAAATGACTTCAGCTGTACTTCTGGAAGTATCCCAATTGGAAACTTCTTTCTGTGTAATCAACCAAATTTTCATTTCTTCTACAAAATTTTGGTCGGTAGTCAATTTATTGAAAGCTTCTAAAGCTCCAGCGTGATTCACGGTTTTAGAAGAATACCAACCCCAATCATTAAGATTTTGTTTCCAATAAACACCTTGCGTTTCGCTTTGTACGGAAGTTTCTTTAAGATAAGTCATTAATTTTTTAGAAATATCTTTCAAATTATAATCATCAAAAAGCAATGCCGCTCTGTGTAATCCAAAGAAAGTAAAGTCTTTAATATCTGCTTTTTTAGCTTTTGAAATGACTAAATCTTTCATCTTCTTGCCATCACCTTTTAGCGGATATTCTTTTTCCCAATAATGACGAGAATCTAAATAATCTAAAACATAATTGCTCCAAACATTTTCTTTCTTCACCTCGAAATATCCGTTCACTTCATTGTCCACAAATTTCACCAAATTCGCCACCATTTCTTTTTGTTCAGAAGATTGATAATCAGCCAAATTTCCTTTCAACCATTCATTAATTCTGCCTAAATTTTTCAAAATATACAATGAATTGTAGTACGAGCTTGGATAACCAGCGTACCAAGAAAAACCGCCATCAGGATTTTGTAATTTTTTCAGTTCGCTCCAATCTTGCTGGATCGAATTACGCATATTATTTGTATCAAATAAAAGCGAAAGTTTCGCCATTTGTTCGGTTTCGTTTTTTGAATCTAAAACCCAAGGTGTTTCTTCTAACAACAATTGTTTTAATTCTTGATTTTTCTCGAGATTTGAGTTGAGTAAACCTTTAGATTGATATTCATCGAAAACAGTTTTCAGTTTCGGATTGGCTTTGAAAATTTCAGACGCTAAAACATCGGCAAACCATTTATTGAAAATCACATCCGCAGAAAGATTGTTGTCATTTTTAAGACTTGGCAACGCAAAAATCACTTCCCAAATTGGATTGGTCGTCAATTCTAAAGTATTAGAAACATTTGTTGCGGTTTTAGACGTATTATTTTTCAAATTTTCTAAAACAAAAGTCTTGGTTTGACCTTCTTTCACAAAAACCGGAACTGCATCTGTTACCAACATTCTATTTGGAAGAACCGCGATTGCTTTTTGTTCACCATCAGAAAATTGACTAGCTTTTGCTACGTTTTTAATGATGATAGAAGAAACGCCATTCGGAACTTTTACATTCCATTGAACAGTGGTACTTCCATTTGCATTCAGAACAAAAGATTTCTGAATGTCTTTCAATTCAAATTTTGAAGAAATGTCTTCATTGGTAAAAGCGTCTAAAATCTGTAATTGCGCTGTTCCGTTTAAATTTTTAGAAGATAAGTTTGCCAATTTTGACTTGAAAACCATTTCATCACCTTCTCTCAAAAATCTAGGATAATTCGGTGTTACAGAAAAATCTTTTTGTGTAATCACCGTTTTTTCTAAAGTTGCTGCTTGCGCATCTTTAGTATGAGCCAGAAACATCAGTTTCCATTGTGTAAGAGCTTCTGGAGAAGTAAATTCAAAAGATACATTTCCATTTTTATCCGTCATTAAATTCGGATAGAAAAATGCGGTTTCGTTGAGATTTTGACGAACTTTTATATTTTCTAAATTTTCTTTTTTCTTTGCATACCCAACCACAACAACTTGGTCAATTTCCTTAGATTGTGCAGAATCTGTTACAGCTTCTGCCTTCATTGAAGCCATTCCTCTAATTTTTATTTCTTTATTTGCACCAGGAACCGCTGAAGAAACCTGAATTCCAGGAGTTCTTCCTTGCAATTTATCGGTTATTATTGAACCATCAAACCAATCAAAATCAGGTCTATTAACACCGAAATTATTAAAATATTTTAGTCTTTTGCTGTAATATTTTTGGTCTAAACTTTCATTGATGCCGTATTGAGAAATCCAGTAAGGTTTGCTGTAAAGACTTTGCCAAGAATAAGTATTTACCGCAAATTGGTCTAAAGATTTATCATACATATTTGCTAGAACTTCGGCAGTTACTTTTTCTTTGGCATCGCCAGAAATTTTCACACTCCATTTTTCTTTGGAATTCGGTTGTAATTTATCTCTAAACGTTACCAATTCTATTTTCAAAGGCTTTTTATCCGAAGAAATTTTCACATCTTGCGAAACAGTTTGCACATCATTGAAAGCAATCATTTGAAACTGAATATTCAGATTTTCTATGCTAATATCTTTCGGAAGTTGAACTTCGTAAACTAAAATTCCGTTTTTAATCGGTAATTGCTCAAATTGCGTTTTTCCATCACCGTTTTGAACATATACATTGACCATAGCATCTGGAATGGCTGAATAAACGTAGAATTTTGCTTTTTCGGTTCTGTTATATTCTGCTTTTGCAGGTAAAACTTTTAAAAATGTTTTTTGATTTTCTGCAAGTTTGGTTTTATCAAAAACTTCAAAAATTTTCTCGGTTTTGATGGTATCTTTTCCTTCGATGTTAAAGAGTTCGAGTTTGTATTTTCCAGTCGGAAGTTTACCTAAATCTAAATTTCCATTTGTCATTCCGAGGAACGAGGAATCTTTTTTAACAGATTCTTCACTTTGCTTCGCATCGTTCAGAATGACAGACTCTTTCACCACACGTTCAACCTTATTTTCTTTCTCCGATTTTTCAAAATAATCATGAGGGAATTTCTGTACAAAAACTTCTTTGCTAAAGAAAGGGGCATTCTGAATTTCACTCTCAAAATTGGTTCTAAAAACTCTTTCTTGAGGTGATAATTTTGACAATTTTGCGGTGTAACTTTTCTTTAAAATCTGGTCGTTGTAATTTTTAGTTTCAACTTTTACATTAACATTTTCATCCGTAAAATAATTTTCTTTAGCATCTGAAAGTGAAATATAATGGGAAACCGAAGCCACTTTTAGATTGGTTTGGTCAGATTGTGTTTCTCCATTAATATCTGTAACCGAAGCATTGATTTGATAATTATCAATCTGTATCCCTTGTAAAGTTTCATCTTTTTTGAGGTCAATTTTTATAGTAAACTCCCCTTTTTCATTGGTTTTTACTTCACCAAGAATTGAGTTTTCATTGTCATTTCCACGAGGATACCACCAGAAATATCTCCAACGAATATTCTGTTTTTTGATTTCGTAATTCACAGTGGCATTACTGAGTGGAACACCAGAAAACATCATGGCTTTTCCTTGCAATTCTATGGTTTGTCCGTACTGATATTCTTGTTTTACCGGCTCAAAACTCACTTCAAATTTCGGACGTTTATATTCCTCCACTCTGAAACTTTTATAACCATCAATTACATAATCCGTCACATTATCATCGTCATTATCAACTTCTATAGAAAATTGTCCGTTCAGTTTACCTTGTGGAAGCGTAAAACTTCCGTTCACAGAACCAAATTCATTGGTCGTTAAAGTTTGCGTAGAAATTTCTTCGCCATTTGTATCTTTCAAAGTGATATTTAATTTCACTTTTGGTGTTACTTTTTCTTTATTGGTTTCACTGCTAAAAGCGGTTCCAATTACTTTAAAATAAACGGTTTGTCCAGGTCTGTAAATCGCTCTGTCTAAGAAAATTTGCGCTTGTTCTACTTCACTCCTAGTGTTAAAAGAGGTATCATACTGATTGCCATAGACTTGCAAAAGATTCACATCATTGGTAGAAGGTTGACGCACCAAAACATAGCGATAATATTGTTTTTTATCGTTCTCTGGAATTTTAAAACCAGCCTTAGCATCAGTAATTCCTGTTGATTTTTCTAGATTTTTATTAGAAACATATTCATAAAATTCTAAGTTTTCTTTTGGCAAAATTTTCCCGTTATTTCTGAGCACCAATTGCAATTCATTTTCGAAAATTTGTTGGTCTGATTTATTCTTAAAAATAATTCTAGAATTAGCGGCAATAAAGTAAAAATGGTCTTGAACATTGCCATCTACCAAATATTCTCCCACGTAAATTCCCGAAGGAAGTGGCGCAATTTCCAGCGAAGTTTTATGAGAGGTATAATCTTTGAAATTTTTCAAAGGAAAAGCTTCTTTTTTTACCAAAGTTTTCTTGAGTTGAGAAAAATAATCTTTGTTCCAAGAATTATAAATATACTTCAAAAAACCTTGATAATCAGATTTCACTTCATAAATATTGAGCGAAAACTGTGAAGTATTTTTATATTCCGCAACCAAATGAATCGGTTGATTCGGCAAAGTGGACGTTTCAAATTTTATATTGACAAAAGGCTGTTTGATTTGATTTTCCTGGTTTTTGATGTTTTCTAAAAATTTGGATTTCGGATAGGCTTTTTTCACTTTTTCAATCCAAGAAAGTGCGTCATCAAATTTTTGTTCTCCTTGAAGACTAGAAATAATTTCTTGAGCAACTAAAACCTTATAATCGCCTTCTGTTGCAGAATTATATACAGAAATTAATTGTTCTTGTCTGTCTTTACAGTTGGTAAAAATACATTCATCATTCAGTTTTTGATGTTTGAAATACAATTGCGCATTTCCAGAATTTTTAATAATTAACGCATCATAAATTCCTAAAATTTTAGGCTGATTTTCTTTCAGTTCATTTTTAGTGAAATAATGATTACTTTGAAGATAATCAACGTACTGCATTGACTTATAATCAAAAAAACTAGGGAAATAAGCAATATCTTCTACTCCATCAAAAATCTCTGCATATTTTGAAATGGTGATTTTTTGTAACGCTGCATCTTGTTTTGAAATTTCAGAAAAATGTTGGGCAAAATAATTTTTAAAATCTAATTTGCTCCATGTTTCGATTTGAGAAAAATCTTGCTTTTCTCCAGTATTTACATTCGTTCTTTGGTTAATTTTCCATTGACTTTCATCGTAATAATCTTGAAAAAAGTCTCCCAACAACACTTGAAAAACTAATTTTTGTTCGCCTTTTAATTTTTGGTCAAAAGATTGTAATTTTTTAAAAAATTGAGAAGCGGTATTATTTTGAGTATCATCTTCGGTAAGGTCAATCACGCTTAATTCCGCTTTCAAAGATTTAATCAATTGAATCGCATTGTCTTCCGAAATCGCACGTTTCTGAATGTCTAAAATGAGCGGAAGATTAGATTTATAAGTTCCTTTCTTATAATTTTCAGAAATTTTCTTCCATTGTTGGTCATAGTATTTTTGAGCTTTCATAGGAGTAATATTCCAAATAAGGAATAGTAAAATGAAGATTTTGGTTAGTTTTTTCATAATCAAAAAAGATTTTTATTACATTAAATAAAATTTCACGAAAAATCTAAGACAGATTCTTCATTTCGCTTTGCTTCATTCAGAATGACAAAGTGTTTTTATATTTGCTTAATGAACGTTATAAATTTACTAAAAAATATTCTACTAAAGTCGCAGATTTATGTTTCTCTGTGCGCAACGCTATTAGGCGTTTTCATCTTGCAAGAGCAAGAATCTTACCAAAACTCTTTAGCATTCTTACTTTTCCTTACGTTTTGGAACGGGTATTTTTTCACCGTTTACCACAAAAGAAAATTTGCTAAAATTTGGAATATTTTGGGATTTGTTCTTATCAGTTCAATTCTTTTGAAATATTTTGAGCTGAATTTTTACTTGAAATGGCTCATCGTTTTAATGCTTGGTTTTATTTACAATGCAGATTTTCTGAACATAAACCTTCGACAATTCTCTTTGGTCAAAACATTTTACGTAGGATTTATTTGGGCCCTGAGTTTGGTTTGGTTCCCCTTGAAAGAGATGAATTGGGAGTGGTTTTTTATTATTTTCTTCTATACTTCTGCTATTACTTTCCCGTTTGAAATTAGAGATTTAAAACGAGATGATTTTACGACTTTGCCTATGAAAATTGGCATTCAAAACACCAAATATTTAAGCTATCTCTTTCTTTTTATCAGTTCAGTTCTGGCGATAAAATTTTTAAAACTGGATTATGCTTTAGCATTTTCTATCAATTCAATCTTAGCGGCTATTTTGGTTTATTTTTCTCATCAAAAACTTGCAGATTGGTATTATTCTTTTTTAATGGAGAGTTTAAGCGTAATGCCGTTTTTAATTCTCGTTTTATTAAAGTAATTTTGCTACATGATCATCAAAAATCTGAAAATATTCAATTTCAAAAATCACAGTGAAAAATCATTCGATTTTTCGCCAGAAATCAATTGTTTCGTGGGAAATAACGGCGCTGGAAAAACCAATATTCTGGATGCGCTTCATTATCTTTCGATGGCAAAAAGTTTTCTGGGAAATCTTGATGCTCAAAACATTTTACACGACAGCGATTTTTTTGCGATAGAAGCAGAAATTCAAGGAGAAGAAAAAAATGACATCATCAAAGTGCAATTGCCCAAAGAAGGAAAAAAAATCATTAAAAAAAATGATAAAACCTACGAAAGAATAGCCGACCACATTGGTTTTTTGCCCAGTGTGATGATTTCTCCTTATGATGCAAATCTCATTTCTGATGGCAGCGAAAGCAGAAGAAAGTTTCTAGATGCCATGATTTCTCAGACCGATTCTGATTATCTTTTTGCGTTGATTCAATACCAAAAAACGCTTCAGCAAAGAAATGCCTTACTCAAATATTTTGCTAAAAACAGAACTTTTGACCTCGATTCTCTAGAAATATACAACGATCCTTTAACCAAATTTGGAACTCAAATTTTTGAAAAAAGACAACGATTTGTTGCATCTATTTTGCCAACGATTCAACATTTTTACGAAATTATTTCAAAAGGAAACGAAAAAGTTTCTGTGATTTACGAAAGTAATTTGAATGAACAAAATTTTGAAGAAATCTTGAAAGAAAACCTCGAAAAAGACAGAGTTCTTACTTATACTTCACGAGGAATTCATAAAGATGATTTACGATTCGAAATGAATGGAAATCTGATTAAAAAATTCGGAAGTCAAGGTCAACAAAAATCTTTCCTCATTGCCCTGAAATTGGCTCAAATCAAAAGAATAAAAGACATCACGAATAAAAATCCTATTCTTCTTTTAGATGATATTTTTGATAAATTAGATGACAATAGAGTTTCTCAGTTGATAGAATTGGTAAACCAACAGAATTTCGGACAGATTTTCATTACAGATACACATAGAGAACGTACAGAATCTGTAGTAAAAAGAATTAATGAAGAAAGTAAGATTTTTCAGATTTAAGAAGTAAGTCAAACATGAAAAAGAAAAGAGAATATCAAAGTTCTGAATTGGTGAAAAGTTTTGCCAAGTTGTATGGTTTTGAGGATAAATTATTGGCTTTACAAGTCAAGGATTTTTTGAAAAACTATTTAGACGAAGCATTTTTCAAAGAAATAGAAAGTGTAAATCTGAATGAAAAAATTCTAGAAATCAGAATAAAATCTCCACTTTTCAGAAATGATTTTAGAATGAAAAAATCATTTTTCCTCAAGAAATTTCAAGAAGAATTTGGCGCAGACCAATTTATGGATGTGTATGTTTTGTAGTATCCGAAATTAATTTTTTGGCTCTTTCGTCTAACACAGAACGAATTGGGAAAAAGAAAATCAACGGATTTTTGAAGAAATATTTAATGATGCTTCGGTTAAGATTTCTGACCTCACCAAAGTTCACTTTTCTAGAACGAAACGCCAGAAACATTGACAATCCAAAACTTACAATAAAGTTTAAGAACCCAATTACAAATACCGTTACAAAAGCAATGATAAATGTTTGGGTATCAATTGAAAATTCTTTTCCGTACAATCCTAAGGCAAAATTTCCGGCCGCGAAAGTAATGTGACGAATATCTAAATCAAGTCCAAAAAACTTACCGATAGTAGCTGTAGAACCTAAGAAAATCCCTAACCAAAGGTTAGACATAATTCCCGCCCAATTTTTAGAATAATATTGTGAAAGATTTTCAGCAAAATTTCTTCCGAAAAGGTAATGGATATAAGGATTTTTGGCAATTCTCTCTGGTATTTTATAAAAAACAGAGGTATTGCCCACATTTCCTGCAATAATTCCCGAAATGAATAGATAAACTCCCGCTAAAGCAGCATGGAATAGAGCTTTGGAATGAAATGGGTCTAAATCTTTGAGCAGAGTGGAAGATTTTTCAATTGCAAAATTCTGTCCGAAAAGAATTTCTAAACCATAAATAATGGCCAACGCAATCGGGAAACTCAGCAATACATTTCCTACAAACGCAATGAACTGACTCCTGAATAATTTGGAAACCAAATGGGCAAAATCTAGATAATTTTTAGAATTATTTTTCCCTTCAGAAAGCACTTTAGCCATCGTTGCAGCAGTCATGGCTGGTTGTTTTGTGGCAAGCGTGAAATTCATTAAATAAATCATAATGAAACCCATCGCATAATTAAAAGAGTATAAAAATGCATGGTAAAATTCACTGCCTGGAACATAAGCATACAACATTTTTATAACACAAAGTGCACCTACGATAATTCCACCACCACTTGCTTTTTTGAACATTTTAAGATATTCTTTTGGCGAAGTCGTGATATAACCAGTTCCTGTTTCTGCGGTGTGTGTTGTAATGAGATGCGAAAGTAATGTGGTACTGTCATTAAATAAATCTCGGATGTTATTACGGTGAGATTTATAATCTAAAATATTGATAACCAAATTTTTAGATTTTCTTATCACGTCTTTTTCATCATCAATGACTAGAAGTTCTAAAATTTCTGAAATGCGCTGTAATTGTTGACGAATTTTCAGTAAAGACTGATTGGTTTTACCAGAAATTCCGTATTTAGAAGCATTTTTGAACGCTTTGCTGATGAAAGCAAAACATTGCTGAAGGTAAATTTTAATTTGCTTATAATGGCTGTCTTTAGATGTAAGAACGATGGCTTGATTCTTTTTGAAATCGCTAATAAGAATGTCTAGCTCATCTTGTAATGCCAAAAATGGATTGTCGAAATTTTTATATTCTGGAGCCATTTTCAGCACATCTACATCTAAGGCGTTTCCAATAGCTCTCCACGCCAAAATGTTCATCGAAAAAAGAAGTTCTTTTTTCACTTTTGGCTGTAGAATCATGCGGTCAATTTCTAACATTCTGAAAAGTTCATCAGATTCTTGTCTAGAAATCTTCTTGATGAATTTAAAATCAGCTTTATCTCTGAAAAAAACGTTTGAGATAACGTTAGAAATATTATTATCATCTTCTACTGGTGGTAGAAATTTCGACAAAATTCTTTTTCTTAATTCCGGAAAAAAAGCGTCTTCTGAAAGAATATTGGCTTCGGTAAGAGAAAGGTTAAAAGCTCTTCCCATAAAGACGGTATTGATGTAATACACCAAGTTTTGTCTTATTTCTTCGTGCTCTTTAAGAAACGTTAAAAACTCAGAGAAATTTTCTTTTTGTAAAGAATGAAAAAGCTCTGAAAGAGGTTTTAAATCACGCGTTTCGTTCTTGATAGAAAAATATTTATCAAGAATCTCTGCTGAACTTTGCGATGTATTGAATTGAAACCTCACTAATTGTCTTTATTTACTCCAAATTTACGTAATTCATTTGTCTCATCACCCAAGAATGTTTTCTAGAAAGATAAGAACTCGGATTTTTCGGGTCATATTTTTTAGGATTTGGAAGACAAACGGCAATCCAAGCTGCTTCTGACTTGGTTAAATCTGCTGAAGATTTCCCAAAATAGTAGTGACTTGCTGCTTCTACCCCGAAAACACCTTGTCCCATTTCTATGGAATTCAAGTAGCGTTCTAAAATAATATCTTTGCTCCAAACTTTTTCTATGATAAAGGTGAAAATAGCTTCCAGACCTTTTCTTACGTAACTTCTACCGTTCCAAAGGAAGACATTTTTAGCGGTTTGTTGAGAAATGGTACTTCCACCTTTTAGTTTTTTCCCTTTTTGATTATCAGCAAATGCTTTTTGGATGGCTTGAAAATCAAAACCATTATGTCTGTAAAAATTCTGGTCTTCGCTAGCAATGACTGCTTTTTTTACGTTTCTTCCCATTTCATCAAAACTGATGTAATCTCTATCTAGTTTTTGGTATTTTACCAGACCTTCTATTTGGGTAATGGTAATGATAGGATTAAAAAATCTTCCCCAAATAATAGAAAAAATGCTGATGATGGCAATGGTATAAAATAGTTTCTTAATAAATTTCCACATAAAAATGTAATCTATAATAGTTTATTTAAGTTGCAAAAATAACGACTAATTCAGTTTTTTCATATACATTAATGAATCTTTTGGAAAAATCTCTGGATGAAAAATTTTAATATAGTCTTTCAAAACTAAATCTGCTCTCACTACTCCACTTTCAAAATAATCATTGGCAGAACCTTTTTCTCTACCAGAAATCGTGTAAATATCGCCTTTTTGGTAGACTTTCATCTTCTCGTAATTCGGATTGATTTGGAGTAAATCTTTCTTGTTTTTATGATTTCCTACATTCACCCAAAATTCTGCATTTTCGGCTTTAGAAAATACTTCTTCGAAGCTTTTCGGGGTAGATTTAGATTCTGAATTATCCCCAAAAATATAATGAGCATTTGCATCTTTTATAAAATGGGCAATTTGAGAGTTTCCACCTGCTACATACCACTGACTTCCGTAAATTTCATTAGTCAAGATTTGCGGTTTATGAGTAGATTTTGCAGCTATTTTTTTTAGATTTTCATAATTAGAATGAATTTCTCCCATCAATAATGCTGCAGATTTATCTCTGCCTAATAATTTCCCGAAAACTCTAATTATGTCTGCTTTTTCTAAAGGTTTTTCTTCTAAATATTCATCAATAAAGATAATTTCTATTCCGTTTTTCTTTAGAATTTCATAGGTATTCTCAAAACTTGCAACGTAATTAGTGAAAATAGCATCTGGTTGATACGCAATTATTTTTTCTACGTTGTATTTCTGTTCATTTCCGATGTTTTGAATTTTATTTTCTTTGATTGCCTTCTGTATTTTCTCTGAAAAAATGTATTCTGGACTGGAAACGCCAATGATTTTTTTTTCCTCGCCTAATTCTGTAATATATCCTACCAAACTTGCGTTGAGCAACATAATTTTTTGGTAAGGCAATTTAGAATGCGGAATTTTATACTGATGTTTTCCTGATTTTAAGAGTAAAAACTCGCCATTTTCTTTGAACTGAATGTTTTTAGAAATAACAATCCAGTCTGTAGTCAATTGATAAGTTTCTTTTTTACAAGAAATTACCATTAATAACGCTAAAAAAGCAAAAAAATATGATTTCATTCTTCAAAGAAAGCAAAAAAGCATTATATTTGCAAACCGAATTTCGGCCTCGTGGCGCAACTGAATAGCGCATCTGATTACGGCTCAGAAGGTTACAGGTTTGAATCCTGTCGAGGTCACAAAAATCCCAAGAAATTTCTTGGGATTTTTTATTTTTAAAATCTTTTTACAAGACCAATGCGACTTGTACTACAAGATGGAATAAAATACTTATTTTTGCATTAACAAATTACTATTTCTTATTACGGATTACTTATGTCTTTAGAAATCAAAAATCTTACAAAAAAATTTGGCGAACAAACAGCGCTTCACAACATCAATTTGGATATTGACAAAAATGAAATCATAGGACTTCTAGGACCGAATGGTGCAGGAAAATCTACCTTGATGAAATCTATTGTTGGTGCTCTAAAAATAGATGAAGGAGAAATTATTTTTGATGGAAAAAACATTACCGAAAACGAAACGGAAGTAAAGAAAAACATCGGTTTTTTGCCAGAAAACAATCCACTTTATTTGGAAATGTATGTGAAAGAATATTTGCAATTCGTGGCAGATATTCACCAGATTTCTAAAGAAAAAGTAGATGAAATCATAGATTTAGTAGGAATTACGCCGGAAAAATCAAAGAAAATTTCTCAGTTATCGAAAGGTTACAAACAGCGTGTTGGCTTGGCTCAAGCCATTCTTCACGCTCCAGATTTATTAATTCTAGATGAACCTACCAATGGTCTTGACCCAAATCAAATTCTAGAAATTAGAAATGTCATCAAAGAAATTGGCAAAGAAAAAACTGTAATTCTTTCCACTCACATTATGCAAGAAGTAGAAGCACTCTGTACAAGAGTGATTTTAATTCATCAAGGAAACATTGTACAAGATGCTGATATTGCAGATTTCAAAGGAAAATTCAATAATTTAGAAGAAGCTTTTGCTCATTATACCAGCGTAAAAATAGAAGACTAATCGTTTTCTATTTTTCTTTTATGAGCGAATTTCAGCATTTTCACACTCGATTGTCTGAAAAGCAATACACTGATGGAAATTCCTACTGCCAAACAAAACAATAAAGAAGCGGTAAGAACCAAATTGTGAAAAGTATTGTCTAAATCTTGAGGATTTCTTGCTAATCCGCTTTCGTCTGTCAATCGAATAAAGCCCAACATGGTTTTATAGGCGTACATTCCAGGAATCATGGTAATACAAGCTGGCATGGTGAAAACAATAGGCGGAGTGTGAACTCTATGCGCCAAAACAATTCCCAATAAACCAATAAGCACAGTTCCCGAAAGTGTAGAGGTAATTAATCCCAAACCGACTCCTTCGTACAAAGTAAAACGCAAAGCGTGACCTAAACCACCTAATAATCCTGCGATTAATAGAACTCTATTTGGAGTGTTGAATAAACTTCCAAAACCTAGTGCAACACAAAATGCGAAGCTAAAATCCTTTATGATTAATAGAAAAAAATCCATTTTAGTAAAAATTATTAATTCCAAAAATTAGAATACTCAAAGCCATTCCTGCAGCGATACACAATAAGAGAAATCCCGAATAAAAACCTCTTGCAATAGCAGTAGCGACATATCCTTCGATTAAATCTATAACGGCATTCACCAATTGAACTCCCGGAACCAAATACAGCACTGATGTAGCCAATGCTTTTTCGGGGAGCGCACCTATTCCATAAAAAACATTGATGGAAGCAATAAAACTGGTAACAAATGCTCCACCACTAATCGCCAACATCACATTAAACTTTCGTTTTGAAATTTCTTGTCTAGCAATTAATCCCAGCATAGAAGCAAAAAACGCAAAAGTGGCATCTATGAAATCTCCTTTGGCTAAAATACAAAGAGATGCACAAGCAATTCCTACTCCTAGAATAATTTGAATTCGTTTATGATGAGAAAGTTTTTTAATTTTTTCAAACTCTCTTTTAATATGTGGATAATCTAGATGATCGCTCACTACCTTCCAAGAAAGCAAACTTATTTCGTTGAGAATCCCGAAATGTACGCCATGACTTGGCAATCTTTTATAATGAGTAGCGGTTTCTGAAGGGTTATTTCTCATTTTAGTGGTGAGAATAATTCCATTGA
Source organism: uncultured Cloacibacterium sp. (assembly GCA_964530915.1). Classification (GTDB taxonomy): domain Bacteria; phylum Bacteroidota; class Bacteroidia; order Flavobacteriales; family Weeksellaceae; genus Cloacibacterium. The sequence continues at coordinate 36,432 of CAZHCK010000011.1, forward strand.
AAGAATAAAAGATTTCTATATCTACTCCGAAAACATCTGCAATACGCTTTATATTTCGGTCTATTCTACCACAATGCGCACCAGCAACCATTAATGTAGAGCCTATATCTAAGAGTAAATCATTATATTTTTCGATTAAAGGTTTCTCTTGCAACATTTCTGATTTCATCTTTAAGTTTTTACTGCGCAAAGTTAGGTATTCCTAAAACGAAAAGATTAAAATTTAAACCTATTTTATATCATAAAAAAACAGTTGCAATTTTCATTGCAACTATTCTGCTAAATCAATAGCGTATTCAAAGAGTTGTTTTTTTTTATTATAATTGTTTTTATAATGTAATATTAACTACACCATAGTCTATGGTAAGAACTGGCTCATAAAAATTTAAAGGAGAGTTATCACCACTACCAATGTAAAGAATAATTCCATGGTCTATGATTTCTTGAGTCACAATAATAGGAGAAAGGACCAATTCGTCTCTTACATAAGGGAAACTGCTTGTTTTGGTTTTTTTGAACATTAAGTCTTTAATTTTTCTGCCTCCAGTATAATTTCCTGTAGAAGTATTTACAACAGCATTACCTGTATAAGCTACAAATCGAGACGCTTCTGAGTTAGAGGTAGTTTGTTGATATTTTAAAGAAATATTAACTGTAATAGAATAGCCTAATAACTGCTGTGGCACATTAATTCTCTTATTAACATTATCCCAAATCACAAAATTATTTGGAGCGCCAGCCAAAGGATTATTAATGATAATATCATCTCCTGGAGCTGTGTAATCACAATCAAAGCGTCTCAATCCTGGAGATGCAGGAGCAACCATTGCATTAATAAGATAAGGAAACGTATCCATATCATTTAAAACTACATTGAGTGGTTTAATTACACTGTTATAAATATTAGTAAAATTCACTTGACCTAATCCAGACCATTTGGTACCATCCCAATAATAAATTCCTTTTCCTGTAGTTGTATTGGTATTATAAGCAAGTAAACCCTCTGCAATAGTTGGGGAAATTACGGGTGACTTAAGATTCAAATCTGTAATATTAAAGTAAGGTAAAAGAAAACCTTTATCACTAGAATTGAGATGAAGTACTGAAGATTCATGAGGCTCTGTAGTGTTAATTCCTACCTGTGAGAATGTGAGAATAATGGAAAACACTCCCATTATAAACATGTAGAGTTTTGTTTTCATCTTTGTGTTTTTTGTACCTTAAAGTTACCCTCATTTACTAACAATTAAAATACTACATTCTACGTATTTTCAAAAAAAATTCCCACCAAATAAATTGGCGGGAATTCTCAAAATAAACTATTAAAACAAAACTATGAATAGTGTAATTAAAGCAACTAAGCGTTACTCAAATTATCTTTCAATCTCAATTTTTCTAATTTTTTAGCTCTTCTTCTTATTTTTAGCTTACTTACCAAGTAGAACATTACTGGCACCATAAGCAATGTTAAAAACGTTGCAAAAGTCAGACCAAAAATAATCGTCCAAGCAAGTGGCCCCCAGAACGCTACGTTATCACCACCAATAGAAAGGTGTGGATTAAGCGTAGTAAGGAAACTCCAAATATCAAAGTTTAGTCCGATTGCTAATGGAATAAGTCCTAATACTGCAGTAGTTGCGGTTAATAATACCGGTCTTAATCTCGCTTTACCAGATTCTATAATCACTTCTTTCACCTCATCAATAGATAAGTCATCATGTGTTTCTACACCTTTTTCAGCGATTTTTTCGTCTAATCTCAGCACAAAGAAATCCATCAATACAATACCATTCTTCACTACTACACCTGCAAGAGATATAATTCCCATCATGGTCATTAAGATTACGAAATCCATCTTAAAGACTGTTAATCCTAAGAACACTCCACTAAAACTCAACAAAATGGTAGTCATAATGATGAATGTTTTAGATAACGAGTTAAACTGGAATACAATAATACCGGTTACCAAACTCATTGCTAAGAAAAGCGCTAACAATAAGAAACTTTGGTTTTTGCCTTGCTCTTCTTGCTCTCCTGCAAATTTGAAGGATACACCTTCTGGCAATTGGTAGTTCTTCATATCCTGTTTCAACTTCTGCACAATTTCATTGGCATTGGCATCTTTGGTGATGTTAGAATATACCATAATGGTTCTAGTATTGTCCTTTCTTTTGATTTTGCTGAAGGTTTTTTCTTCATTAAATCTCGCAAAAGTAGAGATTGGGATTTGCAACAACTGTCCTTTATTATTTTGGAAAGTAATCGGTTGGTTAAATAACGCACTCTGATTTTTACGTTGATCTTCCTGTAATCTTACTGCGATTTGATAATCATCTTTAATATCCTTGAAGGTAGAAATCTCTTGACCAAACATGGCTCTTCTCAGTGTAATACCAGTATAAGCGGTAGAAACACCCATATTACCAGCAACTTCTCTATCGATGTCAATAATCAACTCTGGAGAATCTTTATTTACGTCTGCCTGAAGTTTTTCAATTCCTGAAATATTTTTAGAATTGATAAAAGCAATTAATCTCTGAGATTCATCAATCAATTGGTTGTAATCATCACCTTTTAATTCGATGGAAATAGGATAACCAACTGGCGGACCAGAAGCTTGTTGCTCTACGGTAATATTTGCTCCTGCAATTTGAGGAACTGTAGTTCTAATTTCTTCTAAAACTTCTTTGGTATCTACTCCTCTTCTGTCTGCAAACTCCACAAAATTGATGGTAATTTTAGATTTATGAGGCGTTTCTGCTTGTGAACCTGCATCTACTTGAGGATTCACAGCACCTTTTCCTACTTGGGTCACCATACTTTCTATCAAGAAATTCTCTCCAGTTTTTTTGTCTTTAAACTTAGAAATGGTATTCAAGATGCTTTTTTCAATCACTTTGGTAGCTTGATTGGTTTTACCAATGTCTGTTCCTTGTGGGAAATCCATGTAAACATACATTTGCTTCGGCATAGAATCTGGGAAGAATAATACTTTTGTCCATTTTGTAGCAAAAGAAATTCCCATAATAATAAACGATGCCACCAATAAACCTACTACATACATTAACGCTTTTTTCGGTTTACCATCTAACAATTTTCTTAAGAAATCTTGATATTTCAACTCTAATTTAGGGAAGAAAGTCTCTTGGAAATGTACAATTTTTCCGAAGAAATAATTTTTGTACAACCAAATCGCTGCAATGGCTAAAACTGAAAGGGTAGCCAAAGCAAAATATGCTTTTCCTACAAAAATTCCTAAAATAAGTCCTAATAAACCTATTCCTCCGAAAATTACGGTGAGTTTTTTATTGGTTTCTGTGGTTAAATTTTCGTCTTTCAGCGTCATACTTCCACCCGTCATCGATGCGTTGATAATCATCGCTACAAATAATGATGCTGATAAGGTTACAGAAATTGTAATTGGGAAATATTTCATAAAATTACCCATAATTCCTGGCCAGAATAACATCGGGAAGAATGCAGCTAATGTAGTAAGTGTAGAAGAAATTACTGGGAAAGCAATTTCGCCAATACCGTATTTAGATGCTAAATTTCTGGAAAGTCCTTTCTCCATATTGGCGTAAACATTATCTACCACCACAATTCCGTCATCTACCAACATTCCTAATCCCATTACCATTGCAAAAAGTACCATGGTATTCAGGGTAATTCCCATCGCATGAAGAATGGCAAACGCAATCAACATAGAAAGTGGAATTGCAGTTCCTACGAAAAGTGAATTTTTCATTCCCATCGAGAAACTTAAAACTCCCATTACCAAAAGAATACCAATAATAATGTGATTGGCTAATTCATTTACCTGATGCTCTACTTGCGTAGATTGGTCTGAAGTAGTGGTAATATTTACATCTTTCGGAATGTAGGTTTCCTTCGCTCTTTCTATTTTTTCATTGGCTTGTTCTATAGCATCAATCATGTTAGAACCCGAACGTTTTTTCAGGTTAATCATCACCACATCTTGCCCCATTTCTCTGGCGTAAGTTGTTTTTTCTTTTTCTTTAAAGGAAACGGAAGCAATGTCTGAAATTTTCACGCCTTCTTTCACCACGAAATCATTGATTTCACTTGGCGAAACTACTTGACCTTTAATTCTTACATTATTTCTATAACCATCAGTAGTAAGGTTACCTCCAGAAATGGTAATATTTTCGTTTTTAATCGCTCCGATAACGTTGTCAAAACTTACTTGAGCAGCATTCATTTTATATAAATCAAGTGCTACTTCTACTTCGTTTTCGTCTACTCCTAAAATTACCGCATCTTTGATTTCTGGAATATCTTCCATGTCATCTTCTAACTGTTCTGCGTATTTTTTGAGGGTTTGTTTCGGATAATTTCCTTTTACGTTAATATTTAGAATCGGAAATTCTTCGGCAATGTTCAAGTCAAAAACAGAAGGCTCTACCTTAGACCCACTGTCTAGATTTGGCCAGTCTTGACTTCCTTTTGCTTCGTCTACTTTGTCTTTTATTCTCAGTTTCGCTTCTTGAAGCGGTGTTTTATCGTCAAATTCTACGATAATTAAACAGTAATCCTGAAATGAATTAGAAGTTACCTTAATTACGCCAGAAACGTTCTTAAATTTATCTTCTAATTTTTTGGTAATCAGTTTCTCTACATCTTCAGCCGAGTTCCCTGGATAAACAGATGAAATGTAAACCTTATTTTCTACTACTTCTGGAAAAGATTCTCTTGGCATAGAAAAATAAGCAACTATACCTAGAACTACGATGATAAAAGTAAGCAAATAAACGGTTACTCTATTATCTACAGCCCAGCTTGAGAAGAAAAATTCTTTTTTATGATTATTATTTGAACTCATATATTTATTTGTTTCAAGTTTTCAGAATTCAAGTTTTATACTTGACTCTTTTTACTTTTTACTTGGCACTTTATTACTGAATTTTAATTTTTTGTCCGTCTACTAAAGTTTTAGAACCATCGGTAATTAAGATATCACCTTTATTTAATCCGCTCTTAATTTCTATAGAGTTTTCAGATTTTTCACCTTTGGTAATGAATACTTTTTTAGCCACTCCTTGGTTTCCGTTTACATTTTTCGCTACGAAAACAAAAGATTTATAAGCAGCATCTTCATAAATGTACTGAGATGGTACTACAATCGCATTTGGATTAAAATAATCTTCAATTTTTACTTTAGCCAAAAGGTTTGGTTTAATAATTCCACCTTGGTTAGCAATCGGAACTTGAATGGTAAAAGTTCTATTCGCTGGATTAATAAAATTAGAAGTTAATCTTACTCTAGAATTTACCGTTTTCTTTAACATTGGGAAATCTACAATTACAGAAGTTCCCGCTTTTACGTTTGAAAGGTAAGTTTCTGGAACTTTGGCTTCTACTCTCATTGCGGTAAGGTTTATCAACTTCACAATTGGCATTCCTGGAGAAACCACCTGTCCTGTTTGTTGCATTACTTCGTCTATCACACCAGAAAATGGTGCTCTGATTGCTGTTTTGCTTAGTGTAGCTGCTACTGCGTCTGCAGCTTTTTGAGTTGCTGCCACTTGACTTTGCACCGCAGAAACTTGTTTTATGCTTGATTCATAATTGGTTTTAGCTTGTAAAAACTGAATTTCTGAACCGATTTTTTGTTTCCAAAGAGAAGCTTGTTTTTCGTAAGTGATTTTTGCCAATTCAGAAGCAGATTTCACTTGTTGTAATTGAGCGTTAGCTGCAGAAACTTGAATTTGCGCTTGTTTTAATTGGTCTGCTAAGCCGCCATCTGCTACTCTACCAATGACTTGACCAGCACCTACATATTGACCTTGACGAACATACAATGTTAAAGTACCTGGCATTTGTGGCTGAACTGCTACATCTTGGTCTGTAGTAACATTTCCTTGAAGTTCTATATAGTGAGCAAAATTAGTTAATTCTAATGGCAAGATAGAAACAAAACCCTGAGTTTGGTTTACACCAAAAGTCGACAAATTCTGGTCTACATTTTCCATTAAAGCATTAATGCTGTCTACTCTTTTTTGCTGTTGATCACGGTAAGCTTGCAAACCTTTTACGTCTTTTTTAGCGATAAGGTCAGCTAAAGTGTCATCTGTATTTTCTTTTTTACAAGAAATTACTGCTAAAGATAATAAGATGGGTAAAAATATTTTTTTCATAATAGTAGTTTTCAAATTTTTTGAAAAATAATTTAATAAAGATTATAGAATTCCTTTTGCTTTGTCTAGTTGAACTTTTGCTTGAATTAATTCTATAGCGGCTTGATAATATTTAGTTTGAGCCTCATACAATTGGTTTTCTGCTTGTGAAAGCTCGAAACTTGTACCCAGACCTTCTTTAAATTTCACATTTTGTTTTCTATAGATTTCAGAAGAAAGTTTTACCAAATCTTCTGCTGTATTATAAGAAGCTAGAGCGTTTTCGTAGTCTGTTGCTTTTTGATAATATTCGCTTTGTAGCTGTTTTTCGGCGTCTTCTTTATCTAATTGTGCTTTTACTAAATTTAGTTTTGCCTGTTCTGTTTTCCAATGTCTTTGTAAACCACTGAAAATAGGAACATCTAACTGAATTCCCCAAAGTGTAGGATAATTCCATCTTAAATCATCTAAGCTGCTTCCTAATGCGTTGGCATTTGTAGAAAAGAAGGTAGATAAACTTGGTAAAGCTTTAGATTTTTCTAATTTTAATAACAATTGATTCACTCTTACTTGATTTTGTTTTAGTTTTAAGTCAATGTGGTTGCTGAAATCAAAACTATCTCTCGCAATTAATTGTTTATTTTTATCTAAAACTTCATCAAATGTAGAAGTAAGTTCTAATTTTTCTTCTAAAGGAAATCCAATCAAATATTTTAAACCGTTGTTCAGTTTATTTTTAGTTCTCTTAAGATTTTCAATTACTGTAGAAAGGTTTTTATAAGAGTATTCTAACTGCTCTACACTTTGTAATTCTGTAAGGCCCGTTTTGTAAACTTGTCTTGTATCATTAAGATTTTTCTCTAGAACTCTTTTATTTTCTTCTAAAGTCTTAATATTTTCTTCAGTCGCTAAAACTCCAGCATAAGTCATCATCACTGCTTCTTTGATAGAAATTTCTGTTTTTTCTTCAATTAAAGAAGCGGTTTCCTTATACGTTTTTGCACTTTCTAATCCTACAATGTAAGAACCATTGAAAAGGAGCTGAGAAACTGTAATTCCCGTATTAATATTCTGTTTTTGAGCCATAGGAAACTCAGAAACTTCTGTACTACCAGGAAAAGTAACAAACATTACAGGAATTTTTATATAATTCGTGTATTTTGCTTGTCCACTCACTTGTGGAAGACCAATACCTACTGTTTCTTTTACTTTTTGCTGAGCAATGGTTTGATCAATTTTTGCTTTTTTTACGTTGACGTTATTTTCTAGCGCATAAGAAACTGCCTCATCTATCGTGAGATTTTTCTGAGCATACATTTGCGTAGAAAATGCGGTGAGCGCGAAGATTTTAATCCAATTCTTCATACTTTGTTTTTAATTCTTTTAGTCGTTGTTGTCCTTTTTCTGTTACGATGGCGTTTAGATAAAAAAACTTAATTCCGGTGGAAATGTATTTTTTATCATGAATATCTTCAAATAGCGGAGAAACATCTACAGAAAATAATAATGTGGTCAAAAATTTAATAAATAAATCAGTAGGAATATCTGTTCTGTAATATCCTAATTCTACTCCTCTTTCGAAATTCTGCTTTAAAATTTCTTCAATTTTGATTGATATTGATTTCTGATGCTGATGAAATACTTCCGGATAATATTTTATCAATTGTAATACAAACGCATTTTTCTCCTGACTTGTTGCATCGTCTATTCTCTTTCCTGAAACAAACATGATTTCTATAGGGCACTGATGATTTTTTCTTACGGTTTCTACTTCATCAATCGCCTTATTAGATATATGCTCTAAAACTTCGGTCAGTAATTCTTCTTTGTTTTTATACTTTTGATAAAGAGTTTTTTTCGAAATACAAAACTCTCTTGCAATATCATCCATTGTAAGCGTTTTCGCACCGTGAGTACGAAACATATCAAACAATCTATCTAATGTACATCTTGTATTTTTCATAATTACGGGTGCAAATATACAAACAAGGAAACTAAAAAACAAAAAAAGTTTCCAAGTTTTTATCTATATCGTTTTAGATAAAATCAATCACAAAAAAAAGTATGAATCCTAATTAACTATAATTAAAGTTAAAG
>CAZHCK010000012.1:0-26779 GCA_964530915.1 uncultured Cloacibacterium sp.
GATTAAATGAAATGATTTCAACGTAAATTGAAAACTTCACAAAAATCTGTGATAGAAAACCTTACTTCAAAAACTTAAAATATTCTTTCAAAACTTCTGCATTTTGAATATCAGCCGTGTTGATTTCTAAAATTTTTGGTTTAGCTTCTGGCTTAAAGAAATTGTCTAAAACTCTTAACAGCGTATCTTCGTCTTCCACTTTAAAATATCCAAAACCGAAATGTTTGGCTAGATTTTCGCAGTTTTTCTGATGTTTGGTCGCGATAAATTCGTCTATTGCATTAGAAGTTGTAGGTCCGGGAATAATTCTAAAAATATTTCCTTCACCGTTATTCATTACGATAATTCTAGTGTACGGCGGAATGTAATTGTTCCAAAGTCCATTAATATCATAGAAAAATCCAAGTTCCCCAGAAATCAAAATTGTAGGATTTTCATTCATCATCGCAAAACCCATCGCAGTAGAGGTAGAACCGTCTATTCCGCTGGTTCCACGGTTGCAATAAATGTTGTGGTTTTGAGAATATGGGAACAATTCTGCATAGCGAATTGCCGAAGAATTAGAAATATGAATGTTGTAATTACTAGGAATTTTTTGTTCTAAAATCTGGAAAATTTTAAAATCCGAGAAATCTATTGTTTTGCAATATTCATCGTGTTTTGCGTCTTTTTTGTCACGAAGAACATCCCAAAGATTAAAATAAGCTGAAGGTTCTAATTTGGCAAATTTCAACAACTGACTGAAGAAAATCTCTGGTTTTGTTTTGATTTCTTGAGTCAAAGCAAAATAAGTATTCGGTTGCCAAAATTCATCAATATGCCAATGATTTTGAGGTTTTGCTTTTCTCAAAAATTCTTTCACTTTTTTAGAAACCACGTTTTGACCAATCGTGATGAGCAAATCTGGAGCGTAGCTTCTGAAATCTTCCTCAGTGAAATTAAAAACATATCGGTCAATATGATTGAAAAATTTGTCGTGATAGAGGTTAGAATTCGCTTCAGTAAGCACTACCACAGAATGATTTTTCACAAATTGCGACAATAAACTTTGGAGTTCAGGATTTTTGTCAAGTGTTCCCGCTAAAATCAAAATTCTTTTAGCTACGTTAAATTCAGAAACTAGAGCAGAAGAAATCTCGAAATCTCTTTTCTGAATCGTTTTCTCAATGCTTGGGAAAACTGGCAATTCTGTAGCGTACTGATATAAAGGTTCTGTAAGCGGAATATTGATATGAACTGGGCCTTGTTTCTCGAAACACAATTCTATCGCGGTTTTTACGATTTTTAAGTTCTCTTCTTCTGCATTTTCTTTGTCGTCTTCCAAAAGCTGAAAATCTCCGTAAGAATGCTGTTGAAACAAGTCTTTTTGACGAATGGTTTGTCCATCAAATAAATCTACAAAATCTGTAGGTCTGTCTGCGGTAAGTACCAAAAGCGGAACATTTTGATAAAACGCTTCTACTACAGCTGGATAATAATTAGTGGCAGCAGAACCAGAGGTGCAAGAAATTGCTACTGGTTGTTTAAGCGATTTTGCCATTCCCATCGCTACAAAAGCAGCGCTTCTTTCGTCTACGATGCTGAAGCATTCAAAAGAATCTAGCTCTGAAAAATGAATAGCAAGTGGAGCATTTCTGCTTCCTGGCGAAATCACCATTTTGTCTATTCCATATTGCTGAAGAACGTGTCCTAAAATCTGAATACTGCGTTTTGATGAGAATTGTTTCATAAATACAAAGGTATGAGATTTTTTGGAGTTTTTTAAATTTCAGAATAAGTTCGGGAGATGATATTTGATATATCTAATTTTAATTTTCTCAAATTCTAGAAAGGAATATGATTTTTAAAAACTATTTTGAGTTTGCCGAAAAGTATGCCTTTTTTAACCAAAAAGCCCCGATGGTTCGGATTTCTAATCCGTGACTTTCCTCAACTCATTTTAAGTGTATTTTTAGAAACTAATAAAAGAAATACTAGCTAGTTAATCAATACCAACAATAAAACAAAATAAACCCTATCGATAATGATAGGGTTTTATTATTTAATCTTAAACTTCCTTCAAATTTACAGGAAGTCATTCAAAAACGATGAACTATAGATTATATTCTAAAAATCAATAGTTTCCATACTCATTTCATTTATTTTAATTAAATTTGTTAGAAACAAATAAGCAGAAACTCAGATATCAAACTAAACAAATACTTACAATCACTTACAAACGAATATTTAATTGACTATAAGAGTATTTTGATATTACTTCGTCTATTTGAGTGTTAGCAGAAATCCCACCAAAATAGTGTTAAAATTGAAAGAAGTTGTAGAAACAGAATATTTTAGATTTTTCAAAAATGGAAACGATAAAGAAATTTATCTTGACATTTCTTTTTCTATTTTTGATAATTATATCTATCTTAAAATTAAAACACCAATTGAAGTTATAATTTACTCAACGATATACAAATTCTACTTTTACAATAAAGAATTTTTTAATTTCTTTTTTACTAATAGTAAATGTCAGCAAATAGGAGATGAGTGGATATCGAATTCAATTATATCTAATAACCTCTTTTACATTATTTCTCATTACGAAACTGAAAAAATAGAGTTTGGATTAATGTTAAATTATCCAGACTCTTATTTCTCTTTAACTGATAATGACAAAACAATTTTCTTGCAAAAATGTAAAGAACTATTTGAGTATGCTGCTGGGAAAAGTATAATTTCAAGATTTGAACAAAAAAATAAAATCCCTTCAGTAATTGATGATATAGAAAATAAATATAACTATAAAAGTAGATATGGTAGAAGAATGTCTAATCGTCTTGCAAACTATAAATATGAATATGGGTCAAAAGAATATAGGAATAAAATTAATTTGTATGGATATTTATTCGCAATAATTGTATTTATCATTTTTATAATTAAAACACTTTTAAAAAGCAATTAAATTAAGCTGCAGCTATCATTTATTGGCCAAATGCGGGGACCACGATGGCGCAAATTTCTAATCCGTGACTTTCCACAACTCATTTTAAGTATATTTTTAGACACTAATAAAAGAAATACTAGCTAGGTAATCAATACCAACAATAAAACAAAATAAACCCTATCGATAATGATAGGGTTTTATTATTTAAACTTAAATTTCCTTTAAATTTACAGGAACTTTTACTAAAACCTTGCTCAAAACATGCTCAAATAAAAAAAGAGTTTTCGAAACTAATCGAAAACTCTCTTGTAATGGGCGCCTTTTGCTGGGCTCGAACCAGCGACCCTCTGATTAACAGTCAGATGCTCTAACCGACTGAGCTAAAAAGGCTACTCTTGTTGTTTTGAGTGGTGCAAATATAATACGTTTTTTCTATTTGCGCAAAATATTTTTTGAAAAAATTTACATTATTTTAAAAATGGTGAAATGATAAATTTGTAAATATCTGATCCAAAGATTAATAGCATTAACCCCATTAAAAAGATTACTCCAATCATTTGAGCATTTTCTAAAACTTTTTGTGGAACTGGCTTGCCTGTGATGAGTTCCCAAGTCGTAAATAACGCGTGACCACCATCTAATCCTGGAATTGGTAACAGGTTAAGGAATGCTAACCAAGCAGAAAACATAGCCGTAAAACTCCAAAAAGCAACCCAGTCGATTTCTTTAGGCATCATTTTTACAATTGCAATTGGTCCACCTACATTTTTGTAACCTTTAATTTTTTTGTTGAACATTAATTTAAACTGTTTAATCTGCATCGTAAGAGATTCTACAGTTCTCTCAAAACCTCTACCAATTGCTGGTAAAAAGCTATATTCTTGATTGGTTACTGTGTTGTTGAAAGCTGCTTCAGCTTGTTTAAAATCTGGTCTGAAACCTATTTTTCCGTCTTTATCAGTATTTAAGCTAAATGTTTTAACCTCATTATTTCTAAGAACATCTATAGTGATTGGTTGATTTTTCTTTCCAGCTAATCCGTCCGTAAATTCATCAAAAAATCTAATTTTTTTGCCATTAAGTGCTACAATTTGATCTCCTTTTTGTAAGCCTGCTTGTTTTGCAGGACCTTCTGCTAAAGAATCTACTACCGGCGCAAATCTATTGGTGATATACAGTTTTGCAGTTTTTGAACCTAAAATATGGGCAATTCCGTCTTCGATTGGCGCAAAAGAAACTTCTTTACCGTTTCTAAGCACTGTGATTTCATTGGCAAGAAGCATATTAATCATAGAATTTTCCATTCTTACGGCAGGTTTCCCATCTATTTTTAAGATTTTGTCGCCGTTCATCAATCCCATTTTTGCGCCTTCTTCAGAAACTGCAATTCCATTCTCGAATTTTGCTAAATCATGGTATTTTTCGCCTACAGATAAATTCAATCCAGTATAAATAGCCCAAGCCAAAATAAGATTCACGAAAATACCACCTAACATAATGATAAGTCTTTGCCAAGCTGGTTTGCTTCTGAATTCCCAAGGTTGAGCAGGTTGTTTCAGTTGTTCTGTATCCATACTTTCGTCTACCATTCCTGCGATTTTTACATAACCACCAAATGGTAACCAACCGATTCCGTATTCGGTTTCACCAATTTTTTTCTTCGCCAAAGAAAACCATGGATCAAAGAATAAGTAGAATTTATCTACTCTGCATTTAAACCATTTCGCGGGTAAAAAATGCCCTAATTCGTGTAGAATAACGAGAATTGAAATACTTAATATAAACTGAAATATCTGCGTTGCTAATTCCATTAAATTTTAATTTTTTTAAAGTTATGCAAATGTAATAATTCTCTCTCACTAAAACTGTACCAAATAAAAAAAGACGCCAAAAAGCGTCTTTTCCATTAAATATTGTTGAATTTTTTATTAGAAGTTAAATGATAAACCTATGCTACCATTGTTACCAGCTTCTATAAATGCACCTACATTATTGTTGAAGAAATATCTTACACCTAAGTGTGCACCTAATCCGAATGTATTTCCTAATAAACCTACATCTAAACCAGGATATAAATCCCATTGGCTCGGCATGTTAAGAGCGTCTTGAAGGTGGAAATTTACTCTACCAAAAACGAAAACGTTATTGTCTTCATTATTGTCTCTGTATCCATCAAAATAGAAATTTGCTCCTGCTCCTAAAGAAACTACATTAGAAACTCCATAGTCATACGTTGCTGTAACACCAGTTCCGTTTCCGTAACCGTTAAAACCAACTTGTAATTTTTGGTCGCCTTTACCTTGCCATGCTTGTGCAAATGCTAATTGTCCTGCGAACAACATTGCGAATGCTAATACTAATTTTTTCATAAGAATATTTATTTTTAAGTTTTATTTGAATTTCTGTTTTTCTAACGACAAATTTATAGTAATGTTGCCTAACGAAGAGACTTTTGTGGTAATTTTGTAAAACATTTTAAAAATTCTGAAACCTAAGCATTATGAAAATCATCGGTTTAAGTCAAAATATTATTTGGAAAGAAAAACAAGAAAATTTTCTTTTGATAGAAGAAAAATTCAAAGATTTAGAAGCAGATTTATTTTTGCTTCCAGAGATGTTTACTACTGGTTTCTACATGAAAGCTCAGGAAGTTGCAGATGAAGAAGAACAAGCATTGACTTGGATGAAGAATTTTGCCAAAACTAAAAATGCTGCAATTGGCGGAAGCGTTTCTGTAAAGGATAATGGCAAATTCTATAACCGATTTTATTTTGTAAAACCAGACGGAACTTACCATCAATACGATAAAAGACATCTCTTTTCTTACACTGGTGAAGATAAAGTATACACTGCAGGAACGGAAAGAGTAGTGGTGAAATATTTAGGATTCAGATTTTTATTACAGGTTTGTTTTGATGCAAGATTTCCAGTTTTTGCAAGAAACAGAAAAGATTATGATGTAATTCTAAATGTCGCAAATTGGCCAGAAACCAGAGTTTTGGCGTGGGAAACATTAAATAGAGCAAGGGCAATCGAAAATCAAGCCTATGTTTTTGCCTTAAATAGAACAGGCGAAGACGGAAATCACTTGAAATATCAAGAAAGCAGCCATTGTTTTTTTGCAGATGGAACAGATGTTTCTGCTAAAAATGGAGATTTAATCTTTGCAGAATTAGATTTGCAAAAATTAGAAGCTTTTAGAAAAGAGTTTCCTTTTTTAAATGATGCAGATGATTTTAAAATAGGAGAATTTTAGGATATTACAGATGTTTTTTTTCTCTAAAATCTACATTCTACAACTAGTTTGTATGGTCTGAAATAATTTTCCAACCGTCATTAAATTTCTGAAAAACTAAGGTGTAAATTCCATTAGGAGTATCATTTGCACGGATGAGTTTCCACTTTCCGAAAACATAAGCGTGTTTTTTGCCTAGCATTTTCACTTGAATGTCAGAAAATTCTAGAATGCCCATCATTTCTTTGTTGGGATAAGTTTTTTTGTAATTGTCTAGTGTTTTTTGCCAACCGTAAGTTGGTCCTTTTGAACCTATAAAAAGCAGTGAATCATCTTTCCAATATCCTTTCATGAAATTTTCGATATCGCCATTATTCCATGCGGTTTGTTGCTCATGCAAAACTTTCAAAATGTCTTTTTCTTGTGAGAAAAAGATGCCGAAACTTGATAACAAAATAATTGTAAAAAGATTTTTCATATGAAAATATTTATTGTTTTTTAAAGGTCATATGCAATCGCTTGCTCGAAAGCATGCTCGAACTGAACGAAGTTAATTTTCAGTGAGCATTGGTGTTTTTTTATTCATTGCGATTTCATAATTCATTAACTTTGGGTAAAAGTAACAAAAGTTACGCTCAGTCAAGCATTAAATTCACAAATTTGAAAAAACAATTATGAAAACCAGAATTTACTTAACGCTCGCAGTTTCAGGGATGTTTTTAATTCAATGTTCCAAAGAAACGGGAAATAAAGGTGTTTTGCCCAAGGAAATTATTCCGCAAAAACAATTAACGAAAGCTGATTTTAAAAAAATCGCCGAAGAAACCAAAAAGAATTTGGTGACCAATCTTACGCAGAAAATTTCTGAAAAAGGAGCCGAAAATGCTTTAGAATTTTGTAATGTAAACGCCATTCCGCTTACCAAACAGTTGGAGGACCAGCATAATGTGATGATAAAAAGAGTTTCTGATAAAAATAGAAATCCTGATAATGCAGCAAATGAAACAGAAAGAAAATATATTGATTTTTTTAAAGAACAACTTGTTTTGAAACAAAAATTAGAAGCAAAATTTGATAATGGAGTTTTTTATGCGCCAATTACCACTAATAATATGTGTTTACAATGTCATGGCTCCGAAAAAGATATAAAACCAGAAACCTTAGCGAAAATAAAATCACTCTATCCTAATGATAAGGCAATAGGATATCAAGAGAATGAAATGCGAGGTTTGATGGTGATTAAGCCGAACTAAATGAAGTGTTTCCCTATAAAGAAAGTCGGCTTCAGAATTTCTGAAACCGACTTTTTGTATATATGAATGAATGATTGGGTTATCTTTGGTTTTGAACAAATTTGTTCAATTCTCTGGCGTAACTTTCGAAGTCAAATGCATCGTATAATTCAAAATAATTTCTTTTGTCTACACAATTTCTATAAGCCATTTTTGCAAATTCTAGTCTGTTTTTGTCAAAACTAAACTCTTTCATCATCGCTTTGATTTGTCTCGTGTTGAAATCAGTTCTATTGAGTTGGCTTTTTAAGAAATCTAATCTTCTATCATCAAAATTTTGCTTTTTTAGCATTTGTAAGAAAGAAGAAAATTCTCTGTCACTCATTACATTTCCGTAAGTATCTCCGTATCCGTAATCGTTTTGATAGTCATCATAAGGATCCCAAGAATTTCCGTTTCCATTTCCGTAAGGACTGTTCCAAGTGTCATTCCAAACATTTCCGTAGTTGTTTCTTAGGTTGTAAGTTCCTAAAAGATATAAACCTTGATGTGTGAAATAGTCTAAAACCAGTCTGGTGTTGTTTTTAATATTGATTCTAGTTCTGTACACTAGGAAATTTCTTTCATAGATAGAAATGACGTTGTTTCCTGGCATCAAGTCAAAAAATCTAAATTTTCCTGACGCGTTAGAAATTTTTTGGTCACCAATTTCTATGCTAAAGTAACCTTGCTCTGGAATTCTCAAGAAAACTTCGGCGTAACCATAAGCGTAATTTTGGTTCCAATTATAATTAGGTCTTGATTTTTCTGTTGAATTTCTAAAACCATTATCGTTTCTAAAAACTGAAGATTTATCTTGAGAATTATTTCTGCCAAAAGCTTCATTTTTTGCAGAAGTTTCGGTTTTGCTCGCTTCGTTTTTTAATAATTCTCCAGCTTTTCCTGCTTCTTGTGCACTAAATCCTAGTGCGATGAATGCGGCTAATAAAAAATAAAATTTTCTCATATTATATATATTTAAATAAATTTTTCTTGGCTGCTTCTAAAGTCTTGCCTCGAAAAACTTAGGGTTGCTGTTATGAGATATTCTATTTCCGTGCCAAAGTCAGAAAACGCTTTCTGGAAAGGGTTTATAAAGGAAAAACGCAACAAAATTTTATGATTTTAGTTGCGTTTTTATAAAAAATATGAAAAGTTTTGCGTTTGTTCTGAGTGTAATTTTACAGTACAAATGTATGCTAAGAATTGCAATAAATTCTTGTAAAAAATATTCGGGAAATGGTAATTTTTATTTATTAAGATGTTGTCTGAATTCAGAAGGCGAAATTCTAGCGTGTGTTTTGAAAAACTTGGTAAAATACGAATTGTCTTCAAAACCTAATTGAAAAGAAATCTGTGAAATGCTTAATTCTGAGTTGATGAGCAATCTTTTGGCTTCTAGAATAATCCTATTTCTAACGATTTCTCCAGCTTTTTTGCCTGCAAAAGTTCTACACACGAAATTGAGATAATTTGCGGTGATAGCGAGCTTGTCTGCATAAAATTTGGGATAATGTTCGGCAGTGTAATTTTCTTCTACCAGCTTTTGGAACTTATTGATTAAAATTCTTTGATTGGTAATATTTATGTTTTCGTCTGTATTTTCTTCGTCGTTTAAAATGAAGTAAAACAATTCGAGAAGATAAATTCTGATTAAATCTTCGGATTTTCTTTTTTGTTGTTTGTATTCGAAATTAATTTTGTCAAAAATTTCTTTGAGTTCTTCAGCTTTTTCTTTTTTGATTTGATAAGAAGTGAAGTTTCCATTAATCCTGAAAAATGGCAATTTATCTATACAATGAGATTTGGCGAGAAATGAAGTGAAAAATTCTGCATTGAAATTAATCAAATAACCTTTGGTCACTTGTTTTTTGAAAATCAAATCGTGTACTTGTCCCGCAGAAATGAAATAGATGATGGGCGAATCTATAGAATAATCTTCAAAATCTATTTTATGAATTCCTGCGCCTTCTTCTACATACAAAATCTGGTGAAAAGTATGGCGGTGTGGTTTTTCTGGAATAAAACTTTTTTCTGTCAATAAATCTTGCAATTCATGAACTACGATTTCACTTTCTGAATTTTCGGTAGAAATCAAATCGCAAGCGCTATAAACAGGAAAATTACTCATGAATGAGATTATTGGTGTTGATTGATGAGGTTGACTAAAGTATTTACATCATGTACGCCACTTTCTCTCCAAAGCATTTCACCTTTTTTAAAAAGAGCAAGGGTAGGAACGCCTCTCACGTTATATTGAGCCGCAATATCGGGATATTGGTCTACATCTATTTTTATAATTCTGGCATTATCTCCTACTTGTTCTTTTACAGTGACTAATACAGAAGATTGTACTCTGCACGGTTGACACCACACTGCAAAAAAGTCTATTAACACTGGTTTTTCAGAACTGATGATTTCTTGAAATTTTTGTGACATATCTCTTTGTTTTATAAAAAGTTAAAACAAATTTACTAAAAAAAGACAGAGAAACTATGGTAGGTTTTTATGATTTGTGACAGTACAATTTCCTGAAGCGCAACCAAATTTAAACACAGACATGGCAACAAAATACAACCCAAATGGAATGAGAATCCACATTTTATCCATTACAGATTGCGCTACAATCCATATTCCGCCAATCAAATAGACGATTCTTCTTAAATTCCAATCACTAAAGAAATTTCTCATTTTATGATAATTTGTTTTTAAGGCTCATCCAACCGCCGCCGTTATAAACTTCTGTAAATCCACTGTTTTGTAAGATGCTTTTTGCAGCAGCACTTCTTGCGCCACTTGCACAACACGTGATTACTGGTTTGTTTTTATTGATTTTTCCTAAATTTTGACTTAGAGATTGTAGCGGAACGTTTTTAGCACCTTTTACATGACCACCATTAAATTCTGCAGGCGTTCTCACGTCTATAATTTGAGCTCCATTTTTTACTAATTCTGAGTAGTCTACACTTTTACCGCCGAATAAGTTTTTTAAAAATCCTAACATGTTTTTTATTTATTTTCTTTTGTTTTTTCGAAAGTTGAAAGAATAAGATAACCCATTACCATACCATAAACCGAACTGTTGATAGGTTTAGAAGTAATGGCACAAGTTCCTGTATTACACCCAATAAAATGGTAATAAGCGTAACCTAAAATTCCGCCTAATACGATTCCGATGAGTCCTAGTTTGTATTTTTTGATAAAATTTTCCATAATTTTTGATGAATTTTGCCAAAGTTGAAATTTTTAAACTTTGGCAAAATTTTAATTTTTACTCTTTTTTGCAGGTGTTAATGCCAAATAAAGTATAAAGCGGACAAAAGCCGATGGCTCCAGTTAATAGAAAAACGAATGCAACTGCAGTTGCTGCGATTCCCCAAGTTCCTTCAATCACTTTTAGATAAACCAAAACGGCTAAAATTAATGCAACGAAAAGTCTGATGTACTTGTCTGTTGCTCCCATGTTTTTTTTCATATTTTTTGTTTTATGGTGAGTTTATTTTTTAGTGAAGTTAATAAAAACTTCGGTGTTTTGTCTCGGTTTTATACTGTTGTGGCAGTTTTCTAATGTTTTAATCTCAAATTTTTCGCTGAAAAGAAATTTGTATTCTTCTATATTTCCACCAAAAGGAGGGAATGGATTCCCGAAGTCTTTATTGAACATTACACCAATGATTTTGCCATTTTCGGCAAGTAAATCGTGCATTTTTTCTACATATTTTGCTCTTAAAACTGGGTCAAGTGCGCAGAAAAATGTTTGTTCTACAATGATGTCATATTTTCCTTGGTGTTCGAAAAAATCTTCGCAGATGACTTCTACTTCATGATGAGAAAACTTCTGAGAAATCACTTCGCAAGCTTTCTGAGCAATGTCCAGAAGCGTGATGTTTGTAAAACCTTCTTCTAAAAGCAATTCTGCTTCGTGAGCATTTCCACAGCCGGGAATTAATATTTTTACCTCTTTATTTTCTACTTGCAAAAAATATTCTGCAATAGGTGAAGAGGCTTCGCCAATGTCCCAACCTGTTTCGCCATTTTCCCAACGAGAATTCCAAAAATTTTGATCGAATTGATTCAATTTTATAACTCTTTTACAATTAAGAATACATTTTCTATATCTCTTCCTACCACTTCGTGTTCTACATTTACAGGGATTTCGTAAACATCTCCTTCTCTTAAAACAACCGTTTCTCCAGATATATTAAAGTCTACTTTCCCTCTTAGCAAAACTAAAGTTGCAGGAATGGTTGTGATATGCTTTGCTAATACTTGTTTTTCTGATAAGCCAACGGTAAAAAGGTTGACTTTATCCGTTTTTTTGATGCTTACTACAGAAGGTTTATCTCCTGTGAAGTCTGTTTTTTCGAAAATATTCATTACAATGCAGTTTTACTTTGACATACAAAATCTGTAGTAGGAACTTTTTCTGTTTTTTTGATTCCGTTAAAACCACCTTCTACTTCTGTGAAATTTCTATAACCTCTTGCTTGTAAAATACTTGCGGCAATCATACTTCTGTAGCCACCTGCACAATGCAAGAAAAAATGTTCATCTGGATTGATGTTTCCTACCCAATCATTAATGTAAGCTAATGGTTTGCTATAAGCATCATTTACGTGTTCTGCTGCATATTCTCCTTCTTTTCTTACGTCTATAACCTTGCTGTTTTCATTGAATTTTTCCGCAAATTCTTCTGGCGAAATTCTATGAACAGTATCTATTTCTTTTCCTGAATTTTTCCAACTTTCAAAACCGCCTTTTAAGTATCCTAAAACATTATCAAACCCAACTCTAGAAAGTCTAGTAATGGTTTCTTCTTCAGTACAATCATCACATACCAAAAGAATAGGTTGTTGAACATCTACAATCATGCTACCAACCCAAGGTGCAAAATCACCTTTCAAACCGATATTAATCGATTGAGGAACAAATCCTTTATAAAATTCTGCAGCATTTCTGGTGTCTAAAATGAGTGCTCCAGTTTCTTCGGCAGCAGTTTCAAATTCATCTACTGAAAGTGCTGTTTTACCTTTTGCTAAAACTTCATCAAAACTGGTATAGCCTTTTTTGTTCATCGCTACATTCATGCCGAAATATTTCGGTGGAGCGGTTAAACCGTCTAAAACGGCTGCAATAAAACTTTCTTTAGAGGTTTGTTTTAGTGCGTAATTCGTTTGTTTTTGATTTCCTAAAGTGTCTACAGTCTCTTTTTGCATGTTTTTTCCACATGCAGA
This sequence comes from uncultured Cloacibacterium sp., assembly GCA_964530915.1. Taxonomy (GTDB): domain Bacteria; phylum Bacteroidota; class Bacteroidia; order Flavobacteriales; family Weeksellaceae; genus Cloacibacterium. The sequence continues at coordinate 12,670 of CAZHCK010000012.1, forward strand.
ACCAGCGCCGTGAGCTGGATAAACGGTAATGTCATCTTCTAAAGGAAGAATTTTATTGTACAATGAATCATAAAGCAATCCTGCTAATTCTTCTTGCGTAAGATTTGCAGCTTTTTGGGCTAAATCAGGTCTTCCTACATCTCCTAAGAATAAAGTATCACCAGAGAAAATTGCATGGTTTTTACCATTTTCGTCTATCAATAAATAGGTAGAACTTTCCATGGTGTGACCAGGAGTATGTAGAACTTTGATTTTTATTTTTCCAATTTCAAAAACTTGATTGTCTTCTGCTACGATGGCTTCAAATTCTGGCGCAGCAGTTGGTCCATATATAATAGGAGCTCCCGTTTTTTTAGATAAATCTACATGACCAGATACAAAATCTGCATGGAAATGTGTCTCAAAAATGTACTTTAGTTTTACATTATCTTTTGACAATCTATCAAGATAAGGTTGTACCTCTCTTAATGGATCAATAATGGCTGCTTCTCCTTCAGAAACAATGTAATAAGCTCCTTGAGCTAAACAACCGGTATAAATTTGTTCTATTTTCATTTTGATTTTTTTAAAATTTTAAATTTTTTTCAAAAAATAACATTTTTATTGCAATAATTAAAAGTAAAATAGCAAATACTTTTTTTAAAATTTCTTGAGGAATTGAATTGGCCCATTTTCCACCAAAATATCCACCTATTAAAAAGAAAACGGCCATAATTCCTGCGGTTCTCAAGTCGGCGTTTCCTACTTTATAATATTGCCATGCTGCTAAACCTCCAATTGGCGGAACCATCATTAATAAAGTAGTTCCTTGAGCGGATTGCTGATTGAAGCCTAAAAACATCACCAAAAAAGGGATGATAAAAACAGCACCACCTATTCCCAATAAGCCGCTTAATACGCCCGCAATAAAACCAATTGCTATGATAATAATTATGTTTTCTAAATTCATTTTTTTTTAGAGCAATTTACAAATTTATTCTGTATGCTACATTTAAGGGAAATATTTTGTTTTCAAAAAAATTGTAATAATTATCTAAATTGTAAATTTTAATATAATACAAAAGTGTAGCTAATATGCTAGAATTATTGTAACAAAAATCACATAAAGAATAGAGAGCATCTATGAGAAATATAATTATTTAAAAAAAATCTCTTTAATAATAATATAAATTCCCATTATTAGGATAAACCATCCAAAAAGTGGTTTTAATTTTTTGCCATTTACTTTCTTTGAAATTAAAAGTCCTAAAAAGACTCCAATTACCGAAATAGAAGTAAAAATCAAAAGAAATTGCCAATTAATATTAACTTTATCTATTGCTGATAAAAAACCAAGCAAAGAATTCATTGCAATAATTAGTAGGGAAGTTGCCACCGCTTGTTTGATTTTCATCCCTAGAAGCATTACTAATGCAGGAACAATTAGAAAACCACCGCCAGCTCCTATTAAGCCAGTAAGAATTCCTACTAATAATCCTTGAGAAATTAATAAAGTGTAATTAGGTTCTTCTGATTTTATTAAGGGTTCTTCATTGATTTTATTAATCATTTTATATGAAGAAATAAGCATTAAAACAGCAAATAAAATAAGAAGAAACATATCTTTGGTTATGGTAAAACCTAATTTGTTGAAAATGGTTTCAGGTAAATGAGGTACCACAAGTCTTCTAGAAAATACCACTCCAAGAATTGAAGGGATGCCGAATAAAAGAGCAGTGTTAAAGTTAATGAGTCTTTGTTTCATGTAACCAAAAGAGCCAGTTAAACTAGTAGTTCCCACTACAAAAAGAGATAAAGCTGTAGCGGTAACTACATCTATGTGAAATATATATACAAGAATAGGAACACCTAAAATACTGCCACCACCGCCAATTATTCCCATAATTAACCCGATGATAAGCGCGAAAAAGTATCCTAAGATTTCCATTAATCAAATTTTTGCAAAGTTCTGTTTTGTAAAAATAAAAAAATGCAACTTAAGTTGCATTTTTATGATAAAAGTTCAATTTTATTCCTGCCTAATTTCAATTTGCCGTCTTCTTCCAGTGATTTTAGTAGTCTGGAAACCACTACTCTGGCAGTTCCTAATTCATTGGCCAATTGTTCGTGTGTGGTATGAATAATTTTAGAATCGGTAAGTTCTGATTTTTTTTGAAGCAAAGAGAGCAATCTATCATCCACTTTTTTGAAAGTTACTTCATTTACCATTTCTAGTAATTCTTCAAAACGTTTATGGTATAATTTGAAAATATAATCCAACCATTCTGGATGCGTTTTGATGAGTTGCGCAACTTTTTCCGTGGGCAAGAACAATATTTCCGCGTCCTCTTCTACTTCGGCTTTTACTTTAGAGGTTTCTCCGTGTAAACCACCAAGGAAAGACATTACGCAACTTTCGCCAGCTTTTATATAATAAAGTAGAATTTCTCTGCCATCTTCTTCGGTACGCATTACTTTGATGCTTCCTTTGGTAACGATAGGAATAGAACGAATTCTTGCGTTTTCGTCTAAAATGACATCGCCAGCTTCGTAATTTTTTACAATGCTGTATTCGTATAACTGTTTTAAAAGTTCTGGTGTTGCGCTAAATTCTGTAGTTTTTGACATTTAAAAAATATTTTTAATTTCAAAGTTATTACTTCCCATTTCTATGGTTTCGCCTGATGTTTTGCCTTTTACTTTTTGGTAAATAGGAGCATCTTCTGAGAACGAAATCACATCCTTATCTCCCAATTTAAATGCTGGAACGGAAACTCCTATGAATAGATAATTCTTATCGGTCTCTAATAAAGCGCCAGCTTCTGCAAATTCCTTAGTTTCTGATTTAGAATCTTCTAAAAATTTCAGATTTTGTTTGGCTTCGTTCAGCATTTTTTCAAAGCGAAGCTGCATATCTTTGGCTTCTGTTTGTCTGGCGTAATCTTCTGGGTCTAACGTGTTATCTTCGTCAATATCAGATTCATGCTTATAGCGTTCCACCGAAGCTTTTAGGTTGTCAATAACTTTTTGATACTCATCTATAATGCTAGATAAAATAAATGCTTTATCCATGATTTTTTTATTTTTGATGATTAACAAATTTAAGCAAAAATATTGACATTCCTATGTGTAAAAAGAGATGAGGTTTGTCAATCTTATAAAAGTAAAGCCTAGAAAAATTCACTAGGCTCTCTTAGACTAAAAAAATAAAACTTTTGTGCCTAAAATGTTTTAGACACAAAAGATAAAAAAGTATTAAAAATTATAGCTAAAACCAATGTTGAAGCTTCTACCAACTGCTAAAATTCTTTGCTTTTTATTGGTAGAAAGTGTTCTGTTTAAATGTTCTGCATAAGCACGGTCAAAAATGTTTAAAACATCAAAACTTAAAGTAGCGTTTTTGAAAATATTGTATTTTGAAGTGAAATCAAACACAGAAAATTCTGGAGTGGTAAATTCACCAAAAGTAGGATTGATTCTGCTTTGTTTTGCGGAATATCTGTAATGAAGTCCCAAACTTACTGGCGAAAAATCTGCTAAAACATTCCAACGGAAATCTAGCGGAGCGATTTCTGGCAAAGGATTATTAGTACTCAAGTCTTCTGCATAGGTATAAGCTGCTGCCAATTCTGTGCGGAATTTTGGTAAAAATTGCCAATTAAATCTGGTTTCCACTCCTGTTTTGAAGGCTTTTTCTATATTTTGGATTTGTCTGGTTCCTGGTGCCGTCATAGAATACGGTTTGATAGGAACAATCACTCCAGAAATATAATTTTCTAAGTAAGAATAGAAAACATCTGCTTGGAAGAAAATATTATCTTTTTTATGGGTAATAATAAGGTCGATTTGATTGTTGGTTTCAGGTTTTAAATCAGGATTTCCTACTAATTCGTAAGCGTCTATTCCCACCGCAAATCTATTGATATATCTTTCGGTTAAACTTCCACTGCGTTGTGCTCTTCCTAGCCAAATTCCTAACTGATTATGGTTGCACAAGTTTTTATTGTATCCTAAACTTAAGTTGTGGTTCAAATTTTCTGCTTTTCCATCTCCGTAAAGTGTTTTGAATAGATTAGAAAGTGCTTTTGCATCACCTTTATTGTAATCTAAACGAAGAGAAGCTACTAATTTTGAATTTTTAAAATTCATTTGATATTCATTAAACCAACCGATTTGGTCAATAGAAGAATCTTGCCAAGAGGTTCCATCTCTCATTGGCATCATTGCAGGCATAATCATTCTGATATTTTCTGCTCCTTCATGTTTATAATCTAAGCCAGTGTAGAAAATGTTTTTTCCAAAAGCGAATTTAGATTCTAATCGAGCTCCATAAGTGGTAGATTGTACATCAGAAACCATTTTTCTATCAGGAGTTCCCATAGAATGATCTACGAAAGAGTAGTAAGAATTAAAATCTAAATGTTTTAAATATTTTTGGTTGAATTCTGCCAAATGCTTTAACTGGAACATCCAAGTTTTGTCATAAATTAAATCCATGTTTAGCGCCGCAAATTCTACATCTCTTCCTTGGTTGGTATTGATTTGTAATGTGGTTACATTTTGGTCATTCCACTTGAAATTTCCTTTGGTTCCCATGTTGTATCTTAGAAATGCAGAACGCACTTCGTCGCCGTTTCCGTCTTTGTAGCGGTCTCCTTTTTGATAAGAACCGAATAAATCCCAAACAATTTTTTGGTGTGAAAGTTGAGAAAATAATTCATTTCTAAAAACGTTTCCATTGCTTTCGTAGCCTGATGAAATCCTTCCTCCTAGTTTTAATTTTTCTGAAAATTCTGGAGCAAGGGTTACGAAATTAATGGTTCCTCCGAAAGAATTTCCATAACGGAAATGATAAGGTCCTTTGTAAATTTCAGCTTCTTGAACCATATTCATATTCACTTGAGAAACTGCAGGATCCATTCTACTTGGGCACGCATTTACGGCATGAGCTGCACCGTCAATAACAATATTCAACTGCTCATATTTGAAACCTCTCAAAACAGGGTCTGTAGCATAATTTCCAGCTTTTTTAATTCCGTTAATTTCTGGGATAGAATTCAGGAATTTTCCCGCATCGTGATTCAGTAAATCAGATTGCTTTGTTTCTAAGTTTTGTTTGTTTTGAGATTTAGGTAAAACTTTGGTAATTTTTACGACCTCTATATTTCGGTAAGTGCTGTCTTGTTCTTGTTGAGCGAATAAAGAATGTGTTGTTGCAAAAAATATTGCAGCAATGCTGTAAAGTTTAATATTCATTGTTTTTAAAATTTAGATTAAATAATCATGTGTCACTACACTTCATCAAATCATGATAAAGAGAAATGTTCTGAACGAAAAAAGGGATTAGTTTAAGCTAAATTTTTCGGAGGATCCGGTAGAATGTGAGTATAACCATCTAAAGTGAAAATATGGTCATATGAAAACTTTTTAGTTTTTAGTTCCAAAGAAAAAGGATTTTTGATTTCAGTTTCTATGGGTTTAGAAGGGAGAATGTTCAGTTCAAAAGCGTATTTAATTTGCGAAGCAGGATTTTGAGATTGCTCCGTTGCTTTCTTTACCTGACATTTACCGTTACAGTCTAATTCTGGTTTTTGTTTGTTGATACAATATGTTTCGTAGAATTCTGTATTGAGTTGATAATCTACATAGAAAAGTGAGTTCTGGAAACTTGCCAGAAATATGATAGAAGATAATATGAAAGAAATAGCACTTTTCATTGCGTTACAAAAATAGGACAAATTTATCCCATTATGCAAATGATTTTAATCAGGGCAAAAATACATTTAAAAAATAATTTAGCAGAAGTATTTCTAAATTTTTTAAATTTAAAGATTGAAAAAAAGAAAATAATGGCAGAAAAATCAAAATTTATAGAAGAGCTTAATAGTAGATATCAACCAAAAGGAGAATATATTGTTTTGGGAAAGGGAATGTTAGACGGAGAAGTAATTACCGAAGTAGATGTTACTGTTCCTTTGAAAACGGTCAATAGACATGGTCTGATTGCGGGAGCAACAGGTACTGGAAAGACCAAAACGCTACAAGTTTTTGTAGAACAACTTTCGCATAAAGGTATTCCAACTTTAGTGATGGATATTAAAGGTGACCTTTCTGGAATCGCTGTCGAAGGCGAACAAAATGATAAAATCAACGAAAGATATTCAAAAACAAAATTGCCATATCAGCCGCAATCTTTTCCAGTAGAACTCATGACCATTTCTGCGGAAAAAGGATTGAAACTGAGAGCTACCGTTACAGAATTTGGTCCGGTTTTACTTTCTAAAATTTTAGGATTAAATGAAACTCAGGCAAGTATTATGTCTATCGTTTTCAAATATGCAGATGACAAAGCATTGCCGCTTATTGATTTAGATGATTTGAAAAAAGTTTTGCAATATGTAACCGATAATGCTGATGGTAAAAAAGAATTAGCAGACAATTATGGTTCTATTTCGCCAGCTTCTCTAGGTGCGATTCTTCGTTCGATTGTAGCAATGGAACAACAAGGAGCAACGAGTTTTTTCGGTGAACCAAGTTTTGATGTAGAAGATTTATTGCAAACCAGAGGTGGAAAAGGCGTGGTAAACGTTTTAAGAGTTGCCGATATTCAGAATCAGCCGCAATTGTTTTCTACATTTATGCTTTCGCTTTTTGCAGAAATTTACATGACTTTTCCAGAAGAAGGAGATAGCGGAAAACCAAAATTAGTTCTTTTTATAGACGAAGCGCATTTGATTTTCAATGAAGCGAGTAAAGCTTTGCTTTCGCAAATAGAAACGATGGTGAAACTCATTCGTTCAAAAGGAGTGGGAATTTATTTTATCACTCAAATTCCGGGAGATGTTCCAGAAAATGTACTTTCTCAATTAGGGCTTAAAATTCAGCACGCTTTGCGTGGTTTCACGGCAAAAGACAGAAAAGAAATTGATAAAGCGGTAGAAAATTATCCGATTACCGAATATTATGACGCAGCCAATTTAATTCAGAATTTAGGGATTGGTGAAGCTTTCGTCACAGCTCTTGATGAGAAGGGAATTCCAACACCGCTGGTTCATACTTATTTGATTTCTCCAGAATCTAGAATGGATGTTTTGACTTCTGAAGAGATAGACGATTTGGTTAATTCTTCTGATTTGGTTAAAAAATATAAAAATGAGGTAGACAAAGAATCTGCCTACGAAATTTTAGCCAAACGCATGGAACAAGCTGCGGAAGTAGAAAAAGAAGTAGAACAAGAAAAATCTACGGCAAGACAACCCAAAGAAGAGCCGGGAATGTTCGAGCAAGTCATGAAATCCAGAGCTGGAAGAACATTCACCACAACTTTAGCCAGAGAAGGCGCCAAATTTGTCCTCGGAATGTTTGGTTTAAAGATGAGAAGGTAAAAAAAATCTTATAATTTTATAAATCCCACCAATTTATAAACCGTAAATTTGTGGGATATTTATTTTTCGTTTTGTATACCATAATAGACATAGAAGGAAACGGAGCGCCTTATAGAAAAGAAAGCATTATAGAAATTGCGATTTTCAGATATGATGGCCACGTTATCACAGACCAATTTATTTCACTTGTTAATCCAGAAAGTGAAATATCTCCATTTGTACAAAAACTGACAGGAATTACCCAAAAAATGGTGAAAACTGCTCCGAAATTTCATGAAATCGCCAAAAGAATTATAGAAATTACAGAAGGAACCATTTTAGTAGGGCATAATATAGATTTTGATTACAGAATGCTTCGTCAGAGTTTTAAAAGACTAGGTTTTGACTTTAAAATCAATACTTTAGATACCATTCCTTTGACGAAAAAGTTGATTCCTCATGAAAAGAGTTATTCTCTAGGGAAATTATGTAAATCTATCGGGATTCCTTTGGTAGATGAACATAGAGCTTCTGGTGATGCAAGGGCTACTTTGGAACTTTTTAAATTGTTAAAAACCAAAGACAATAGCCACGAAATTATTCAGCAACATCATGAAGAAAGCAATGCGAAGTCTTATATCAATAAAATAAAGGAACTCACGCAAGATTTACCTTCGGAGAAAGGTTTTGTGTATTTTCAAAATGCTTCTGGCGCTATTCTTTTTGAAGATTATGTAGATGATATTTTTAGAGTTTCTAAAAAATTATTCAATTCTAAATCTGTTAAATGGCAAAGAATTCAGGAAGAAGTTGCCCAAATTAACTACGAACTTACTGGAACAGATATGATTGCGAGATTGATTTTGCTGAATCAGAATAAATCGAAGAAGCAGTTTTTACCTTATGGTTTGTTCTACATTGATGGAAAGTTTAAGGTTGAAAAAAACTCTGTTCACACAGAAAAACCTTTGTTGAAGTTCAAAAACTTTTCTCAAGGCAGTAAAGTGAAGCATTATATTACCGAAAATGAATCGCTTAGCGATTATAAAACGCTGAAAGAGCTTATTACGCTGAAAGGCAGAAATGAACTTTGGATAGGAAAAGGAAGAAATCTCGGTGAGAAATCTTTTCTCATTATAGAAGAAGGAAAATTGATTTCATTCGGGTATTATGAATTGTTCCATCAGATTCAGTCTAGGAAGAAATTAAATAAATTGCAGATAGAAGTGAAGAAAGTTTCGCCAGAAATTATCAATGATTTAAAACTATCTTTACTGAAAAACGAGTATAAAATAGAAAAATTACCTAAGTAAATCTAAAAAATAGATTCAAAATAGATAATTTTTACTAATTAAAATTATTGTTTGGTTTTAAAATCTAAAATTTATATTTTTGCAGTAAAATTTTTATTATGACAAATCAAGATTTGCTTCAGATTGCAGAAGAATTCGGAACGCCGGTTTATGTTTATGACGCCGATTCTATAAAATCTCAGTACGAGAAACTCACCACTTCTTTTGCGGAGAGCACTAAGTTTTTCTACGCTTGTAAATCACTCACCAATATCAACATCCTAAAATATGTAGAAAAATTAGGAGCGAATCTTGATTGTGTTTCTATAAACGAAGTAAAATTAGGGTTAAAAGCTGGTTTTTCGCCAGAGAGAATTTTATTTACGCCTAATTGTGTAGACCTTGCCGAAATAGAAGAAGCAATGTCTCTAAACGTTCATATTAATATTGATAACATCTCTATTTTAGAGCAATTCGGGACTAAATATGGCGATTCTTACCCGGTTTTTCTAAGAATTAATCCACATATTTTTGCAGGAGGAAATTATAAAATTTCTACAGGACACATTGATTCTAAATTTGGAATTTCTATTCACCAAATGCGTCATATAGAACGCGTGATGAAATCTACTAATCTCAATATTGAAGGTTTGCACATGCATACTGGGAGCGAGATAAAAGACCCAGAAGTTTTCTTGCAAGGTTTAGAAATTATGTTTGAGCTTTCAGAAAGTTTTCCAAATCTTAAATATATTGATATGGGAAGCGGTTTCAAAGTTCCTTACCAAAAAGGCGAGTTAGAAACAGATGTGAAAGCTTTGGGTAAAAAAGTAGAAAAAGCAGTAGCTCAGTTCAAAAAAGAAACTGGTAAAGAATTTGAATTGTGGTTTGAACCAGGGAAATATTTGGTTTCTAAATCTGGACATTTTTTGGTAAAATCTAACGTGATTAAACAAACTACTGCTACAGTTTTTGTGGGTGTGAATTCTGGATTTAACCATTTAATTAGACCCATGTTCTATGATTCATATCACATCATCGAAAACCTGACCAATCCGAAAGGAACTGAAAGAATTTACACCGTAGTTGGAAATATCTGTGAAACCGATACTTTTGCTTGGGACAGAAAATTACACGAAGTAAGAGAAGGAGATGTTTTAGTGTTCAGAAATGCAGGAGCTTATGGTTTTGAGATGAGTTCAAATTTCAATTCTAGATTGAAACCAGCCGAAGTTTTATTCTTAGATGGAAAAGCGCATCTCATCAGAAAAAGAGAAGAATTCGATGATTTATTGAAAAATCAAATCGAAGTTTTATAAATTTTAAATCAGAGGTTGTAATTCATTTACAACCTTTTTTGTAAATTTACTATCAAATTTTAAGACATGAAAAAGTTTTTATTATTAGTGATGATGACGTTTTCTTTCGGTTTTGTGAGTGCACAATATTTGGTAGAAGACAATGATATTACAGAAAATTCTAAAGAATTTGGTAGAGCAGATATTTCATTAGATATGAATAATCCGCTAGAATTTTACAGACTAAAATGTGCGAATGCTACTTATGCACAATATATCGGAGGAGAAAATGGTTTTAAAGACAAATTATTTAAAAATTTAAAAGCCAGTCTTTCTAACAATTTATACTCTGTAAATGGAACTTTTGATTTCATTTTCTACATTGATAAAGAAGGGAATTTAAAGGATTTTGTACTAAAACCAGAAGTTCCGAATAGTAATCTTTTGCAAACAGACATTAAGAATGCTGTAAAAGCAATGAATCAAAAATGGATGCCTGCAACTTGCGATGGCGCAAAAGTAGATTCTAAAATAAGACTGAAAGTCAATTTCAGGACAGATTTATTCGATATGTAAAAAATAAAAGTCGCTTGAGAAAAGCGACTTTTTTATTTATCTTTGATGCATAAAACTAATAAACATGAGAACAATTACCCTATTACTTTCATTCATTGCTATTTCTTTACAAGCTCAGTTACAAGTTTTACCTAATTATCCAGAAGGTCAAGAATTTTATAAAGGAGGTTATATGAAATTCTATGAAGACGCCCACGATTTTGTGAAAAATAACAATATTCAGCCATGTGAAAATCCTGATGAAGTCTATTTGATGAAAATTCTCGTAAATCCAGATGGAAAAGTAAATTATGTGCAAGATCCAGATGTGATGGGAGTGAAAAATAATAAGTGTGCTTTTGATTTTGGGAAGAAAATATTAGCAAATCTTAATGATTATGTTCCTGCAGAAGTAGATGGTGTGAAAACTCCAGCTCTTACTCGAATTATTTTTTATCCAAAAGAGTTGTTTGCAGATAGTAATTACATTCCCTTGAATTCCTCTTTAATAGATGCAGAGTTTCCTGGTGGGATTTCTAATTACAGAAAGAAATTTATTTCTTGTTTTAATACTAATGGATTTAATTATAGCCAAAGTTTTAGATTCGTCATTAATTTTGAGGTAGATACTCAAGGTGATATTCAAAATATTTACATTGATACCAGCTTTGACAATGAAGATTTTGTGAAAATGATTGTAAAATGTGTAGTTCCTAGAAAAATAAAATTTAAACCCGCTACTTATCATGGTTCACCAATTACTTCTAGATTTAGACTACCAATTACGATAAATGTAGACTAATCTTCCTGCCATTTTGTCATAAAATTCCTTATCTTTGCACTCAAAATATTTGAAAAGTGCAAGAAAAATATATAGACGAAACGAAACAAGGCGAAGCTTTTGCTATTGCAGAAAAACCAGAAAATTCTAAAAAATTGTTTTTAGAAAGTTACGGTTGTCAAATGAATTTCTCGGACTCAGAAATCGTAGCCTCTATTCTTAACGAACAAGGTTATAATACCACTATGAAAGTAGAAGAAGCAGATTTAATTTTGCTTAATACCTGTTCTATCAGAGAAAGAGCAGAGCAAACTGTGAGAATGCGACTTTCACAATTCAAAAATTTGAAAAAAGAAAGACCTAACCTTACAGTTGGTGTTCTTGGTTGTATGGCAGAACGTCTTAAAACTAAATTTTTAGAAGAAGAACAATTGGTAGATTTAGTAGTTGGTCCAGATGCTTACAGAGATTTACCCAATCTTTTGAAAGAAACAGAAGACGGAAGAGATGCCATCAATGTTATTCTGTCTAAAGAAGAAACGTACGCAGATATTAATCCTGTTCGTTTGGGTGGAAACGGTGTTACAGCATTCGTAACCATTACCAGAGGTTGTGATAATATGTGTACCTTCTGTGTAGTTCCTTTTACCAGAGGTAGAGAAAGAAGCCGCGATCCGCATTCTATTATTGAAGAATGCAAGGCATTAGCGGAAAATGGATACAAAGAAATTACGCTTCTTGGGCAAAATGTTGACTCTTATCTTTGGTATGGAGGTGGTCCTAAAAAAGATTTTGATAAAGCTTCGGAAATGCAAAAAGCTACAGCTGTAAATTTTGCTCAATTGTTAGAAATGGTAGCAAAAGCAGTTCCTGCAATGAGAATTCGTTTTTCAACATCAAATCCACACGAAATGACGGAAGAAGTTTTCCGTGTGATTGCTAAATACGATAACGTTTGTAAATATATTCACCTTCCTGTACAAAGCGGAAGTGACAGAATTTTGCAAAAAATGAATCGTCAACATACGCGTCAGGAATATTTAGATTTGATTAAAAAAGCAAAAGAAATAGTTCCAGACATTGCTTTTTCTCAAGATATGATTGCTGGTTTCTGTGGCGAAACTGAAGAAGATCATCAGCAAACTTTAGATTTAATGAGACAAGTAGAATACGATTACGGTTATATGTTTGCGTATTCTGAAAGACCAGGAACTCCGGCACACAAAAAAATGGAAGATGATGTTCCTGCAGATGTGAAGCAAAGAAGATTAGCCGAAATCATTGCTTTGCAAGGAGAATTATCTAGAAAAAGAATGAAATCTTACGTAGGCAAAAACTACGAAGTTCTAATTGAAGGAGAGTCTAAAAAAGATAAAAATCAATGGAAAGGAAGAACTTCTCAGAATGCAGTAGTGGTTTTTGATAAAGTAGAAGGGCAGAATATTGGTGACTTTGTGACTGTTTTTGTTCATGACAGCACTCAAGGCACACTTTTGGGGAAAGCGATTTAAGGAAATCGTAAAGTTTTCTAAATTTTTTAAAACACTAAACCTCAAATCTCAAAATTATGAGCGACTTACAATCCATAAAAAACCGTTTCGGAATCATAGGGAATTTTCCCGCACTTAACCGTGCCATAGAAAAAGCAATTCAAGTGGCACCTACAGATATTTCCGTTTTGGTTATCGGAGAATCTGGAGTTGGTAAAGAACATATCCCGAAAATTATTCATAGCGAATCTCGTAGAAAACATCAACCATATATTGTAGTAAACTGTGGTGCAATTCCTGAAGGAACGATAGATTCAGAACTTTTTGGGCACGAAAAAGGTGCTTTTACAGGCGCTACTTCTACCAGAAAAGGTTATTTCGAAGTGGCAGATGGTGGAACTATTTTCTTAGACGAAGTAGGTGAACTTCCGTTGCAAACTCAAGTAAGGCTTCTCAGAGTTTTAGAAAGTGGAGAATTTATGAAAGTGGGTTCTTCTCAGGTTCAAAAAACCAATGTGAGAATCGTAGCTGCGACTAATGTGAATATGATGAAAGCGATTGAAGACGGCAGATTTAGAGAAGATTTGTACTATCGTCTCAATACGGTTCAGATTGATATGCCGCCTTTGAGAGAAAGAAAAGGAGATATTCATTTGCTTTTCAGAAAATTCGCCATTGATTTTGCCGAAAAATACAGAATGCCAGAGTTGCAATTGACAGATGATGGCGTTAAATATTTAGAAAATTATACTTTCCCAGGAAATATTCGTCAGCTGAGAAACTTAGTGGAACAAATGACGGTGGTAGAACAAAACAGAAGCGTAAATTCTACTAAATTATCAGAATATATTTCGATGAATGCTCAGCTTCCTGCTGTGGTTTCCAGAGGTGGAAATTCAGGAAATTCAGGAGGAGATTTCGGTTCAGAAAGGGAAATCATGTACAAAATTCTTTTTGACATGAGAAATGATTTAAATGATTTAAAATCCTTAACTTCGGAACTGATTAAGAATAGAGGAAATCAGAGTTTTTCGCATCATGAGCAAGATTTAATCGGTAGAGTTTTTAAAACTGAAACCCAACCGGTTAATACAAGTTCTATTTTGTATTACGAAGATCAACCAGCTGCGCCAACTCCTAATTTCTACAATGATACCGAGGAGTACGAAAATGGGGTAGAAGATATAGATTTAGAAGAAGAACCAAAAGAAGAGTCTCTTTCTTTAATCAATAATGAGAGAGATTTAATTGTAAAAGCCCTCGAAAAACACAAAGGCAGAAGAAATAAAGCAGCTGATGAATTGGGAATTTCTCAGAGAACGCTTTACAGAAAAATAAAACAATATAATTT
>CAZHCK010000012.1:26789-43973 GCA_964530915.1 uncultured Cloacibacterium sp.
TTTAGAAGATTAATGAAAAGATTTCAGATTTTAAATTTCAGATTTCAGACCAAAAATTTTAAAATTTTTGGAGTTTTTTTCTTGGGTTTCTTTTCCTTGGTTCTTTTGTCTTCTTGCTATAGTTTTACAGGAAATTCTTTGAATCACGACGAAAAAACCATTCAGATTAAAAATTTCCCTAATAATGCAGCTTTGGTGAATGCTAATTTAAGTCAAGAATTTTCTATTGCCCTTCAAAATAGATTTTTACAAAGGTCTGGTTTAAAAGGAACTACGGAGAATCCTGATGTTCTGATAGAAGGAGAAATTACAGATTACAGCATTTCGCCTACTACTATTTCTACACCAGTTACTACAGACGGTGGAAATATTCAAGCAGCACAAAATAAACTCACCATTACGGTAAAAGTTCATTACGAAAACAGTAAGTTTCCAGAAGCAAGTTTTGATAGAACCTATTCAGACGAAGCGGTTTTCAGTAGTGATTTAGATATTAATGCCATAGAAACTTCTCAAGTGAAATTGGTAAACGAAAGGATTATCAATAAAATTTTTAACGATATTGTAGCCAATTGGTAAAAGATGAATGCACGAGTTTTAGAATTGCTTCAGCGCCCAGAAAATATTTCTAGAGAAGATATTTCTCTTCTTCAGAATGAAATTTCTAAATTTCCTTATATGCAGAGTATCAGAACTTTGCATCTTTCGGCAATTTTTAATTTCGATGCTGAAAATTACCAAAAAGAACTAACCAAAACCGCAGCGTATACTACGGATAAAAAAATTCTCTACACTTTCATCAATAAAAAGAATGAAGAGGAGAAAAAAGAATTGAAGAAATTCAAGAAAATTATCCTCTCTAAAGCAGAAAATGATGCAGAACAAACTGTTGAAGAACCTGTAAATATCGTTGAGGTTCCAGAGCAAAATGTCACTGAAAATTCTTCTGAAAATTTAACCGAAACGGTAGAAAAAATAGAGGCAGAAAAACCTGTAGTTACGCATCCTAAAAGTGTAGTAGGAGATACAGAATTAGAAGCGCCGATTCTTGATAAAAAAGAAAATGAGTTCGAAGTTCTGAAAGAATTGGAGATTTTAGAAATTGAAAATCAATTGCTTGAGCAAGAAAAAGAGGAAGAAGAAAATGCAGAAATTGCTTTTAAAACCAGAGAAGAAGACCTTAATTTTAGTAAAGAAACCGTTTTAGAGCATATTGATCAATCAGATGACAAGGAAATTACGTCGGTAAAACCTTCGGATATCAGTTTTAATGGTTTCGAAAGTTTCTTGCCAAACGTGAAATTTACTGTTCCTTCCGTTCAAAAAGAAGAACCGAAATCTGAACCAAAAGCAGAAATTCCTGCACCAATTATTGAAGAAAAGCAAACTGAAGAAAAAATAAAATCTGAAGAAGTTCCATCTGAAAAAACTCCAGAATTGAACATTTCAGCACCAGAAAAAACAGAGATTATAGAGGAAAAAACAGAAATGACGATTGAAAAAGAAGAGCCTCAAGTAATTAATACTCCTATTTTGACGGAAGAAAAAGAAGAAATTGTAGAAGAAATTCATACCGATTGGAAACCGATGAATTTTGTAATGAATCCACTGGATTCTATGATTCAAAAACCAGCAGTTTCTCAACCGAAAGCTATCGAAAAACCAGTTGAGGTAAAACCAGAAATTGCAACTACAGAAGAGAAGACAATTGTAGAAGAAGTTGCACCAATTGAATTGAAAAAAGAGAATATAGAAGAAGTTAAAATAGCAGAAAAACCTATTGAAAAATCTATTCTAAATACTTCTTTCTTAAAAAATAACGTCCAAGAAACTCCAGTTCAAACTGTTGAAAATCAAATAGAAGCGGTTTCGGTGGAGGAAAACATTAGCAACGTTCCAGATTTTGTAAATACTTGGCAAAGTTGGCTTAAAATTGACCGATCAATGGTTAAAACGCCTGAAAATATCCCAGTAAAAGTTATTGAGAAAAAAGCAGAAATTATCGATAAATTCATAGAAGAAAATCCTAAAATTTCTCAGTTAAAAGAAGAAGTTAGTTTTGTAGTAAAAGAAAAAAATGACGACATCTCACACTTGATGACCGAAACTTTAGCAAAACTTTATACCGAACAAAGATTATACACTAAGGCAATTAAAGCTTACGAAATTCTTCAAAATAAGCATCCAGAAAAAGCCGAAGATTTCAAGGTTAAAATTCAAGAAATCAAAGATTTAAAGCAAGGTAAATAAAACAAAAACTCCAAGAAATTCTTGGAGTTTTTTTATTGAATTAAGTCTAACGATTAGTTTATAAAGTTTCTTCGGATTTTAGATTTCCTCTTAATTTATTCCAGATTTTTCTTCCTAAAATAAAAACCACAATAACAAGTGCAATGGCTACTAAAAAAGCAATTACTGGAGCTCCTAAAGCTAAAAAAGTCATCATTCCAGCTCCTGCAGTTTCGGTGGTGGCAACTACAGAATTTCCAAGACCGCCAGTTGTAGCAGTAGAAGCGGCTCGTGTTCCTGCAAATCCAGAACTAATCGCAGCGGCAGTTCCTCCTCCTGCAATTAATGCAAGTGCCCAAGTTGGAAATGTTCCTAAATCTGTAAATTGTGCAGCAAACATGATAGAACCTGCAATTGTAGCTAGTGGAACAGAAGCGGTGTCTAACAAATGGTCTATATAAGGAATGTAATACGCTAAAATTTCTACCACAGTGGCAATTACTGTAGTGATAAGCGTAGGTAAACCAGCTAACCATTGAAAATTTTCGTTCATGGGAATCCAACCCATATAAGAAGCGAGACTTACAGCAAACATAGGCAAGAAAACTCTAAAACCAGAAGCTGCAGCTAAACCAATGCCGATAAATGCACTGATGAAGTAAGGAAGATAAGGAATGTTGTCTAACATTTTGTGTAATAGTTTATTATTTGTACAAACTAAATTACAAAAAACGTGCTAATGATTTTTATTTTTTGAGAAGTTTTAAAAATTCTTCTTCTATCTCTTGATAATTTTTCGGAAGAGTAGGCGAAACATAGAACAACATGGTTAAGGAATTTTCGCCAAATTTTTCTAAAAACTGAGCTTTATTGAGTCTATAAACTTCGCGCAAAAGTCTTTTGATTCTATTTCTGTAAACTGCTTTTTTAAAATATCTCTTAGAAACAGAAACGCCTACTTTATGTTGAGTTGTCATGCTGAGCGAAGTCGAAGCATCTATTTGGTAAGAAATCACTCTCAAATTTCCGCAGGTTTTCCATTTTCCTTTCTCAAAAAGTAAGGAAATATCATTTTTTTGCTTGAGTTTTTCTTCTCTGGGATATTTGTAGTTCAAAATATTGAGTATAAAATTAATTTTGCTCTTGATTCTTCTTATTTGACTCTTTCAACAAGTAATTAATCACTTCTGCTGCAGCATTTAAACCAAAAAGTGCAGGCATAAAACTGATGGTTCCGTAAAAAGATTTTTTAAAATTGCTTCCATCAGTCAGTTTTAGACTTTCTTCTTTTTGAATTTCTGTAGAAAAAACACATCTGAAACCTTTGGTAATTCCCTCTTTTTTCAATCTTTTTCTGATTTGTTTGGCAAGGTAACAATTATTGGTTTTGCTTAAATCTCTTACCAAAACTTTACTTGGATCGGTTTTTCCACCAGCTCCCATTGATGAAACTAGTTTTATTTTTCTTCTTCTACAAGCTTTAATCAAGGCTAATTTCGGCGAAACACTGTCTATACAATCTAAGACGTAATCAAATTGATGTTCTTCTAGAATTTCGTCCATTCTTTCTGGCGAAAGAAATTCATTGATTTTAACCAAATTAATTTCAGGATTGATGTCTAAAATTCTTTCGGCAACGATTTCTACTTTATCTTTTCCTACAGTGGAATGTAAAGCAGGTAACTGTCTGTTAATGTTGGTAATATCTACAATGTCTCCATCTACAATCGTCATGTTTCCTACTCCCGCTCTCGCTAGAAATTCTGCTGCAAAAGAACCTACTCCTCCTAAACCTACCACTAAAACTTTAGCGTTTTTCAAAGTTTTTAAGCCTTCTTTTTTTACGAGCAGTTCCGAACGTTGTAACCAATCTGTCATTTTTCAAATATATTTTTTTCAGGCAGAGCGAAGCAAAAGCCTAAGTTTTTTGTAATTACTTTTTGTACATCTTCTACAGGAATTTCCTTGATTTCAGCTACTTTTTGATACAATTCAACAATGTCAAAATCTGCGTCATCTGTTTCTAAAAATATTTTTTCTAAAGGAATTTCTTTCAATGTAGTTTGCAAAGATAAGTTGTGAAGTACAGATTTTCCAAAACTTAGATAAAAACCATGTTTCAACATCTCATCAGCAATCGCTTTTTTCTTATTAAAACCATGAATGATCAATGGAACTTTTGCGATTTTTTTAAAAGGGATTAATTCTTGAAATCTCTTTACACAATGAATGATAACCGGTTTTTGAATTTGATTTGCCCAAAGAATTTGCGCTTCGAAAATTTTTTTTTGAAGATTTTCATTGATGTTTACTAATGCATCCAAACCACATTCACCAATTGCTAAACATTTAGGATTTTGAGATATGATTTTTAGGTTTTCTAAATCATTTTCCCATTGTTCATTGATGTTTTGCGGATGAATTCCTGCCGAAAAATAATGCTCAGGAATCTTTTCTTCTGGAGTAGAATTATAAATTCCGTAAGAGATTTGTGGGTTATGATGATGGAAGTTGAAAAAAATCATATTCAAAGATATGAAATCGGTTAAAAAATTAAACAAAGTATTAAACATTTGTTTGTTTGAGAAAAAGTTTTTTATATCTTTACTTTTCAACAAATTAGAGAATGAAGAAAAAATTTACCGAAAAGCAAATTCATATTCTAGACATCGCGGAAGAGCTTATTGCGCAGAAAGGTTTTGAAGGGACTTCCGTTCGTGATATCTCTGCTAAAGCGAATATCAACGTGGCGATGATTTCTTATTACTTCGGCTCTAAAGAGAAAATGATGGTAAATCTTTACCAATATAGAGTACAGAAAACCAGAGAAACATTTGCTGAATTTACCCAAACCATAAAAGACGGAAAACCAGAAATGCAACTCAAAGAAATTATTAATTTCGTAACTAAACAGTTATTTAAATTCAATTATTTTCATGGTTTTGTAACTCAAGAACTCAGACATCAAGATAGAGTGAAAGATACGTTGCTAGAATTCTACCAAACATTTACCAAAGTTCTAGAAGATGTAGTGCAAAAAGGTATAGTAAGTGGCGTTTTTAAAAGAGCTGCAAAATCTGAAGATATTGTTTCTACCATCATTGGAACCATCGTATTTACCATTAGAAATAAAAATTATTACGAAATTTATTTAAAAGGTAACGACGAAGATTACCTAGCAAATGCCGAAAAAAAACTTAAAAACCATCTCAATCTTTGTGTTTTCTCGCTTTTAGGATATCAAATTTAACCTTATTTGCGTTAAAGTATCTTAAAATAAATCTTTTGACAAAAAAAGTTTTATTTTTGCAAACTGATAAAGGGAACATTATAGAAAGATTTCCTTACTTTTATTTATGAAAAAATTATTCTCATTATTCGCAATCGCTTTTTTGCTTTTGTCTTGTAACAAACAATATGATTTGGCAATGAAATCTGCTGATAAAGATTTTATCATGAAAGTTGCCAATGAAAAACACGAAAAAAAGAAATGGACAGACGCACTTGCGCTTTACGAAAGATTAACCAATTTGGTGGCAGGAACAGATGATGCTCCAGAAGTGGTTTATAAATCTGCGTATGCTAATTATTACGACAAAAACTATAAACTAGCGGCACACCAATTCAAGAATTTTTCGGTTACATTTACCAATGATCCTAGAAAAGAAGAAGCGGCTTATATGTCTGCATTATGTTACTACGAAGGTTCTATGGATTATAATTTAGACCAAAGTAATACGACTTCGGCGATTAATGAATTGCAAGAATTTTTAAATAATTATCCAAATTCAGAAAAAGCAAAAAACATCAATGATTTAATTGATGAACTGAACTATAAATTAGAGTTCAAAGCTTATGAAAACGCAAGACAATATTTTAAAATGGCAGATTATAAAGCAGCTACCATTGCTTTTGAAAACGTTTTAAATGATTTTCCTGCAACTAAGCTTAAATCTAAAATCTATGGTTATATTTTAAAATCTAAATCAGAATTGGGTATCAATTCTATTTATGACCTTAAAAAAGAAAGATTAGAAAGTGCAATTGCATTCACTAGACAGGTAGAAAGAGAATATCCAAACTCAGACTTAAGCAAAGAAGCATTAGATATTAGAGCAAAACTAGAAAAAGAAGTTGTAGACTTTGCTAAACTTCAAAAAGAAGTAGAAGCTAGAAAAGCTGAATTTTCAGAAAAACAAAAAGCAGCTGAAGCGAAAGAAGATGCTAAAAAACAGGTTAAAGATCAGCAAGAAGCGAATAAAATTAAAATCGATAGTGCAAAAATTAGCACGCCAGAACCAGGTGCTACTTTCAAGATTAGAAGAAATTAATTATCTTTGCAAACTAAAATAAAAATAAATCACTCAAAATGAGCGTAAAAGATACAAAAGCAGAAGTAAACACCATTACTTACGATAGAGATAAAATCGAAGAAAAAGTAGGTTCTATCTACGAAGCTATCGTGATTATGGGAAAAAGAGCAGAACAAATTAATGCTGAAATTAGAACTGAACTTCACCAAAAATTAGATGAATTTGCGGTGCACAATTCTACTCTGGAAGAAGTTTTTGAAAACAGAGAGCAAATTGAGATTTCTAGAAATTACGAAAGATTACCGAAGCCTACATCTATTGCCATTAGAGAATGGTTAGATGACGAAGTTTACTTCCGTAGAACCGAAGAAAAATAAACAACATTCGTTAGGATAAAAAACAAAGTCACAGAATTTCTGTGACTTTTTTGTTGAGTTTATGTTTGAAAATCTTTAGATTTTCAACTTTGCAAGCTTTGTTAAATGAAATGCCTTTAATAACGGTAAATGATGCAGATTCTTTGCGTTTAAAATAACCAATAAAAATTCAAAAAAAAAACCATAAATTCGTTCAATTAAAATTCTAATCATATGGCTCTAAAAGGTAAAAATATTCTATTGGCAATTTCTGGCGGAATTGCAGCCTACAAAATGAATTACCTTGTAAGAGATTTTGTAAAAAAAGGTGCAGAAGTAAAGGTTATTTTAACACCTTCTGCTGAAAATTTCGTTACAAAAGTCACCCTTTCTACGCTTTCTAAAAATGCAGTGTATTCCGATTTTTATGACCAAAACGGAACATGGAATTCTCATGTAGAACTCGCACTTTGGGCCGATGTATTATTGGTAGCACCTTGTACTGCAAATACTTTGGCTAAAATGGTTCATGGGATTTGTGATAATTTGGTCATTGCTACCTATATGTCGGCTAAATGCCCAGTTTTCATTGCTCCAGCAATGGATTTGGATATGTATGCACATCCTTCCACCAAAGAAAATTTAGAAAAAGCAGAAAGATTTGGTCATCATATTATTCCAGCGGAATTTGGCGAATTGGCTTCTGGTTTAGAAGGTCAAGGAAGATTAGCAGAGCCAGAAACTATTTTACAAAAAATAGAAGATTTTTTTGCTCAAAATCATTCTAAAAACTTAGAAGGGAAAACCGTTCTCATTACAGCAGGACCTACCTATGAAGCAATAGACCCAGTTCGTTTTATTGGCAATCATTCTTCGGGGAAAATGGGATTTTCGCTTGCTGAAGAAGCTGTGAAACGTGGTGCAAAAGTGATTTTAATTTCGGGGCCTACTTCGCAGAAAACAGACTATAAAAACATAGAAATTCATAGAGTGACCTCGGCGAAAGAAATGTACGATGAAGTTTTTAGATACTATGAAAAGGTAGATATTGCTATCGCAAGTGCTGCTGTTGCAGATTATGCACCAAAAATCGTAGCTAAAGAAAAAATAAAAAAATCTGAAGAAGAATTTACCATAGAATTGGTTAAAAATCCAGATATTTTGAAAACGATGGGCGAGAAAAAAACGCATCAGTTTTTGGTAGGTTTTGCCCTTGAAACTCAGAATGAAGAAGAAAATGCCAAAATCAAATTGCAGAAAAAAAATCTGGATATGATTGTGCTTAATTCGCTTCGCGATGAAGGTGCAGGTTTTCAAAAAGACACGAATAAGGTTAAGATTTTGACACATTCAGAACAAAAAGAATTTTCTCTAAAATCTAAAGACGAAGTGGCAAAAGACATTTTAGATTTTGTAGAAACTCAACTTAAGAAATAAATTTTTTAAAAATTCGTTTAGAATTCAATGAAAAAACTACTTTACATATTTGCACTTTTACTGTTTTCTCAATTTAGTTTTGCACAAGAGCTGAATGCTCAAGTTCAGATTAATTACCAACAAATTGGCGGAAGTAACGTGCAATTATTCAGAACAATGGAGAAAAGTCTGAAAGACTTCATCAATAAAACCAGTTGGACCGGCAAAAAATTTCAGAACTACGAAAAAATAAAATGTAATTTTTCAATCATTCTTGCCGAAAAAAGTGGGAATAATTATAAAGGAACTTTGGTGGTTCAGTCGGTGCGTCCTGTTTATGGAACACAGTATGAAACGCCGATTCTTAATGTTAATGACACTAATTTTTCTTTTGAATATTTAGAAAATCAGAATATGGTTTTTAACGAGAGACAATTTTCGGGAAAAAATTTGATTGATGTGATGAGTTTTTATGTCTACCTTATTTTAGGTTACGATGCAGATACGTATCAAATGAAAGGCGGAACTCCGTGGTTTGATAAAGCGATGCAGATTACTCAAAATTCTCAAAATCAGAACTATATGGGGTGGTCTCAATTAGAGAGTCCTAGAAATAGAGGAGCGCTTATTGCTACGATTTTGTCTGAACAAAATTCTACGCTTAGAAATTTCTACTATAATTATCACAGAATGGGCTTAGATAATTTAGGGAAACAAGACCAATTTTCTACCAAACAAACCATTGCGAATGAGATTTTGAAACTCAAATTCTACGAAAGCAATTTCCAGATGAATTATCCTTTTAATCTCTTTGTAGAAAGTAAAAAAGACGAAATTTATAACATTTTTGATTCTAATAATAATGGAGGTGTAGATATGAATCAGCTTAAAAATTTGATGAGTTTGTTCTCTCCAAAAGATATGGATACGAAGTGGAATAAATGGAAGTAAAATGAATCTTAGAGCTACGCTTTTGTGGTTTGAATTTTCTGAAATTTACACTATTTTTACAGGCTCGAAAACGTAACTCAAAATAAGTATTCTTTAAATAATGTTATCAAGAATTTACATCCAAAATTTTGCATTGATAGACCAACTTGAAATTCATTTCAAGAAAGGTTTACAAGTGATTACTGGCGAAACCGGCGCTGGTAAATCTATTATTTTGGGTGCTTTGAGACTTATTTTAGGAGAAAGAGCAGATTCTAAAAGCATTTCTGATTTCTCAACGAAAAGTGTAGTTGAAGCGGAATTTAAAATTTCTGAATCTTTGAAAATTTTCTTTGATGAAAATGATTTGGATTTTGAAGAAGATACCATTATCAGAAGAGAAATTTTACCTTCTGGAAAATCTAGAGCTTTTGTGAATGATGTTCCCGTTACTTTAGACGTTTTGAAAGAACTTTCCGAGAGATTGATTGATATTCATTCTCAGTTTGAAACTTCTCAACTTTTTAGCGAAGAATATCAGTTTAAAATCATTGATGGACTTTCTGAAAATAAAAATTTGATAGAAACCTATCAAAATGATTATTTTGAATTTCAGAGGAAACAAAGAGAACTAGAGAAACTGAAAAATACACTTTCCGAAGGAAATAAAGAGAGCGATTACAAGCTATTTTTGTTGGAAGAATTAGAAGCAGCACAATTAGAAACGGTAAATTATGAATTGCTACAAAGCCAAATTTCTTTAGCCGAAAATAAAGGTGCGATTTCTGAATTGCTCGCGCAAATTTTTGCCAGAACAGACCAAGAAGAAGTAGGCTTGTTTGATGGCTTCTATGATGTTAAAAACAAATTGAGCAGAGTTGCAGACTTGTCTTTGCAATTTTCCGAGCTCAATGCGAGATTAGAAGAAAACTATGTAGAGTTCAAAGATATTCTCTTTCAATTGCAAAATGAAGCCGAAAAACTAGATGCAAATCCTGAAGATTTATTGGTTTTACAAGAGCAAAATGATAAAATCAATGCACTTTTTCTAAAACATAAGGTTTCAGATATAGAAGATTTGTTGAAAATCAAAGAAGAACTTTCTTTAGAAAAGAATTCTTTTGAAGATATAGAAAATAAAATCGCTCAGTTAGAAAAAGAAATTGCTGAGGCTTCTCAATCTTTGCTTAAAATAGCTGAAATTTTATCTAAAAACCGAAAAGAAACGGCTCCAGTTTTTGTAGAAAAAGTAGAATCACTTTTACATCAATTAGGATTAGAAAAAGCTAAAGTAGAAGTGGAACTCTCTTCAACGAAAGAATTCGGTAAATTCGGAACGGAGAAAATCCAATTCCTATTCCAAGCGAATGCTGGATTTGCCTTAAAGCCGATACAAAATGCTATTTCTGGTGGTGAAAGAAGTAGAGTGATGCTTTCGATTAAAAAACTCATGGCAGAAAATGCAGAACTTCCTACGCTTATTTTAGACGAAATAGACACAGGTGTTTCTGGTAGAATTGCCGATGAAATGGGCAATGTAATGCAAGAAATGGCAGAAAATATGCAGTTAATAGTCATTACTCACCTTGCGCAAGTTGCAGCAAAAGGAAATGATAATTATAAAGTGCAAAAATCTGATATTGAAGGAAAAACCCAAACCAGAATTTTCCCACTTAATCAAGAAGAAAAACTTACAGAAATTGCACAATTGCTTTCTGGAAGCAAGATTACAGATGCCGCTATTCTTCAGGCAAAAGAACTCATGCAATAAATTTTGTAACGAAAATATAGTTTTAGAAACTAATGATTGAAAAACGATTATGTTTCTAAAATTTCTACAACTTGAACTCAAAAGTTTTGTGAGAAGTCCGCAATTTGCTGCGGGAATCTTAATGAAAATAGGAATGCTGTTTATGTACGCATATTTGGCGCTTATTTTTGTAGGCGGAGCTTTGGGGGTGTATTTCGGAGCGAAAAAAGTAGGTTATGAACCGATTCAACTTTTCAGCCGAATTTTCTTAGTCTACATTGCCATCGATTTGTTGTTGAAATATTTTATGCAGCAACTTCCTGCGGAAAATATCAAGCCCTTTCTCACCATGAAAATTTCTAAAAATCAAGTGGCGGGTTATACCTTAGTGAAAATTTTAGTTTCATTCTTCAGTTGGGCGTTTTTACTCTTTGCGATACCATTTGCAGCGCTTTTGATTTTTAAAGGGAATCAAAATGTAGTAACCGTTTTGCTTTATTTCGCAGCGTGTATTTCCATGGTTTTTATCAATACGTTTGTCAACACCATTATCAATAAAAGTGATAAGTTGATGTACAGCCTTTTCGGATTTATGGTGATTATTGGTGGATTGCATTACTTTGAAATCATAGATGTTTTGGCGATTTCTCAGAGCATATTCTACGGATTGTATCAAAATATTGGTTTCTTTATTATTCCGATAGTTGTATTGCTGGTTTTGGCGGTGTATACTTTCTCTTTCATCAAAAAGAATTTGTATTTAGACAGAGGTTTAGAAATGAAAAAAGCGGCAGGAAAAACCGAAAACATTGCTTTCCTCAATAAATACGGGACATTAGGAACTTTTATCAATAATGATATTCGATTGATTAAAAGAAGTAAAGCGGCGAGAAGTGCTTTAATAGGCGGTGTTTTATTCCTTTTTTATGGGTTACTTTTCTTTAGCAAAGGTTATAACACCAGTTTCATGCAAGTTTTTCTTGGAATTTTTGTAACAGGCGGTTTTAATTTTATGTTCGGACAAAGAGTTCCAGCTTGGGACAGTTCTTATTATCCTCTGATGATGACGCAAAATGTTCCTTACAAAGATTTTCTCAAAGCAAAATGGGCGCTTTTTGTGATTGCCATTTCGGTTTCTATGATTTTAGCAGTCGGTTATGCATTCATCAGTTGGGAGTTTTATTTCACCATTTTTGCGGCAGGTTTATATAATTTAGGAGTCAATTCTTACCTCACTTTATTGGCGGGAGCTTACAATAAAAAACCGATTGATTTAAACTCTGCTTCTAAAGGTTTCACCAGCGGACAAAACAATTTCAACATTAAAATTCTTGTTCTTTTATTGCCACAAATGGTTTTGCCAATGGCTGTTTTCGGAGCAATGAAATATTTCTTCGGAATGACTCCAGCGGTTATGAGTTTAGGAATTCTAGGATTGATAGGGTTTCTACTTCGAGATAAAATTTTCAACCTCATTGTAAAAATCTACAGAACCGAAAAATATTCTACTATTGCGGCTTTTAAAAAAGGCAATTAATAATCTAAAATTTTAAAACAACTCATCATGATCAATATACATAATATTTCTAAAATTTACGGAACTGCAAAAGTGCTTAATATACAAGAGCTTACTATACCCAAAGGCGAAACTTTCGGTTTGGTAGGAAATAACGGAGCAGGAAAAACTACGCTCTTTAGCTTGCTTTTAGATTTGATTGAACCTAGTTCAGGAAGCATTCAAATTGATGGGATTCAAGTGAATAAGTCAGAAAATTGGAAAAATAAAGTTTCTGCATTTATAGATGATAGTTTCTTGATTGGTTATCTTACGCCAGAAGAATATTTTTACTTTTTAGGTGAATTGCGAGGTCAAAACAAAGCTTCTGTAGACGAATTTCTAAAGCAGTTCGAAGATTTATTTAATGGCGAAATTCTCAATGCTAGAAAATACATCAGAGATTTATCGAAAGGAAATCAGAAAAAAGTAGGAATTGTAGGCGCGTTAATTGGCAATCCAGAAATCATTGTTTTAGATGAACCTTTTGCTAATTTGGATCCTTCTACACAGATTAAATTAAAGAACCTTATTAAAGTTCTTTCTCAAAATGCAGAAGTCACTTTCTTGATTTCTAGCCATGATTTGGCGCACACTACAGAAGTTTGCAACCGAATTGTAGCCATCAATAAAGGTGTAGTGGTAAAAGATATTTCTACCAATTCAGAGACCTTGAAAGAATTAGAAGAATATTTTGCCAGTCAAGTAAGTTTATAAAATAGAGCCAGAGAAATTTCTCTGGTTTTTTTGTGACAAATTTCACAAGATTACTTCTCAAAATTTCGTAAATTTACGCTTCAATTTTGAAGATGAAAGTGGAGATTTTTAACTTCAAAAATCGTAAATCAAAAATCGTAAATCAAATATAAAATGGACTTTATTTACCAAGATCCGTATCCAATTCTAAAGGATGACACTGTTTATAAAAAACTCACTTCAGATTACGTAAAAGTAGAACAATTAGGCGATAGAGAAATCTTAACCATTGACCCAAAAGGTTTAGAGCTTTTGGCTGAAAAAGCAATGGAAGATGTTTCTTTCATGCTTCGTTCTGAGCATTTGGCAAGTTTACGCAGAATTATAGACGACCCAGAAGCTACTGATAATGATAGATTTGTAGCGTATAATTTATTACAAAATGCAGCGGTTGCGGTAGAAGGTGCATTGCCTTCTTGTCAAGACACAGGAACTGCAATTGTAGTAGCAAAAAAAGGAGAAAATGTTTACACAGGTGTAGATGATGGTGAATTTTTAAGCCGAGGAATTTTCAATACCTATAAAAATAGAAACTTAAGATATTCTCAGATTGTTCCTTTGAGCATGTTTGAAGAGAAAAATTCAGGTTCTAATCTTCCTGCACAAATTGATATTTATGCGAAAAAAGGGAATTATTATGAATTTTTATTCTTAACAAAAGGAGGAGGTTCTGCGAATAAAACTTTCTTATACCAAAAAACAAAATCTCTTTTGAACGATAAATCTTTAGAAGAGTTTATCCGTGAAAAAATTATGGATTTAGGAACTGCAGCTTGTCCGCCTTATCACTTAGCTTTAGTTATTGGAGGAACTTCTGCCGAAGCCAATTTAGCAGCGGTGAAAAAAGCTTCCGCAAAATATTATGACAACCTTCCTACAGAAGGAAATATGGCTGGTCAAGCGTTCAGAGATTTAGAATGGGAAAAAAGAGTGCAAGAAATTTGTCAGGAATCTGCAATCGGTGCGCAATTTGGTGGAAAATACTTAACCCACGATGTTAGAGTAATCAGATTACCAAGACACGCTGCTTCTTGTCCTGTTGGAATGGGTGTTTCTTGTTCTGCAGACAGAAATATCAAAGGTAAAATTACCAAAGATGGAATTTTCTTAGAGCAATTAGAAACCAATCCTGCGCAATATTTACCAGAAACAGCTCCTCATTTAGAACCAGCTGTGGAAATAGATTTAAACAAGCCAATGCCAGAAATTTTGGCGGAATTGTCTAAATATCCTATCAAAACTCGCCTAAAACTGAACGGAACACTGATTGTTGCAAGAGATATTGCTCACGCAAAAATCAAAGAATTATTAGACGCTGGAAAACCAATGCCAGAATATTTTAAAAACCACCCGATTTATTACGCAGGTCCTGCTAAAACTCCAGAAGGAATGCCAAGTGGAAGTTTCGGGCCTACAACTGCGGGAAGAATGGACGTTTATGTAGACGAATTCCAGAAAAATGGTGGAAGCATGATTATGCTTGCTAAAGGTAACAGAAGCAAAGATGTAACCAATGCTTGTGCTAAATACGGCGGTTTCTATTTAGGTTCTATTGGTGGTCCTGCTGCAATTTTGGCGAAAGAAAATATTCTTTCTGTAGAAGTAGTAGATTTCCCAGAATTAGGAATGGAAGCGGTAAGAAAAATAGAAGTGAAAGATTTCCCTGCGTTTATCATTACAGATGATAAGGGCAATGATTTCTTTGCAGCTTTGGCTCATTAATGAAGAAAATGTAAATATTCGGTGGAGATTTAGCAGTATGCGACAAAATTCAATAAAAAAACTTTTGTCGATTAAAAAAATGTTATATTTTTGCCTAAAATAATAGAAATTATGTTTTTAGCAGGATTTTGGCCAGTTTATCAGTTCCTTTGGACCGTTTATTTTATCGTAATGTTCCTAATAGGATTTTGGTGTATTTTCATGTTCTTTGGAGTAGTAATTCCAATGTGGTTAACTGAAGGTTTAGCTGAATATTTCGGAAAAACTAAGAAATTTAACCCAGAAGATATCAGAAGAAAAACTCTTCTAGAGCAAGAAGGTGTAGAAGTAATCTACAACCAACCAAAAGGAGACGGCCCTTATTTACACGCTGGTCATCATTAATTGAGGTGACATTGCTTTTCTCCCTGAATTTGAGAAAAGTAATATCAAAGCAAAACAAAATATATTTAAAATCTGTTCAGTTTTCTGAGCAGATTTTTTTCATCCTTACATCTAACTTCTAACATCCAAGCAAAATTCCTTATCTTTGCACCCAAATAATTTTAGACTATGTCAAAAAGTTTAATCCCAAAACTTCAAGCAATTAAGCAACGTTATAACGAGGTTGCTGATTTAATTATACAACCAGATGTCATTACTGACCAAAAAAGATATGGTCAGCTCAACAAAGAATACAGCGATTTAGGAAAAATCGTGAAAGTTTTTGATGAGTACATGCAAGCTTTGAACACGATTGAAGAATCAGACGAAATCATTGCAGATGGTTCTGATAAAGATTTTGTAGAATTAGCTAAAATCGAAAAAAACGAAGCTTTAGAAAAAATTCCAGGATTGGAAGAAGAATTAAAAGTTCTTTTGATTCCAAAAGATCCTGCAGATGATAAAAATATTATCCTAGAAATGCGCGCCGGAACTGGTGGTGACGAAGCTGCTATTTTCGTGGAAGATATGTACAGAATGTACACCATGTATTTCAAAACCAAAGGTTGGAGACACGAGGTTACCGATTCTTCTGAAGCGTCTAAAGGTTACAAAGAACTTGTGATGAAAGTAGAAGGAGAAGGTGTTTACGGAATTATGAAATTTGAATCTGGAGTTCACCGTGTTCAGAGAGTTCCAGAGACAGAATCTCAAGGTAGAGTGCACACTTCGGCGATTACGATTGCGGTTTTACCAGAAGCTGAAGAAGTAGATGTGGAAATTAACCCAGCAGATATCGAGATGCAAACTTCTCGTTCTGGTGGAGCTGGTGGACAAAACGTAAACAAAGTTGAGACAAAAGTACAGTTAACGCACAAACCTTCAGGAATTGTGGTGGTGTGTCAACAAGCACGTTCTCAGCTTGCTAACCGTGAATTGGCAATGGAGACGCTTCGTGCGAAATTGTATGATATTAAATTACAGGAAGTTGTTGGTGATATTGCGGCACAACGTAAAACGATGGTTTCTACTGGTGACCGTTCTGCAAAAATTAAAACTTATAATTATCCTCAAGGTAGAGTTACCGACCACAGAATTAATAAATCTATCTACAATCTAGATGCTTACATGAATGGCGATATCCAAGAAATGATGGATGCCGTGATTATGGCAGAAAATGCAGAAAAAATGAAAGGTCAAGAGGAAATTTAACGAATTTTCAAAAAAATATAGAAAAAGCTCCCAATTTTGGGAGCTTTATGCTTTTTAGATGTCCCATCTCTCAAGTTTTTTTATATTTCTTATCACAAGATTTTGTAGAAATTTCGGCAACTTTTTGTTTTTTATTTTTGCTTCATTAATAAGACTTTCAAGAGTTAATCCATTATCCTTGAATTCTCCTTGTTCATAACATTGATCACAAAAAGCATAGTTTTTAGTAGTGCTATCTTTTTCAGTACCATATTTTCTCATTGATGTGAATTTATTTCCACAACTTTGACAGTGAACATAGTGCCTATCTTCTAATTTTTTTGAATAGTGTTCTATTTCTTCGTTTTTAATATCTGGAAACTCACTTAATAACCAAAAAAGAATTCCTATTCCGAGGAAACAATAACCAATATTTTCATAGTAATTAAAATTTTCAAAACGAGAATCTTTGAGTTTTTCTTCTTCGTTTAATCTTTTAGTAGTGATTTTTAGTTTTTCTATAAGGATATTAGCGTTTTTATC
>CAZHCK010000013.1:0-7017 GCA_964530915.1 uncultured Cloacibacterium sp.
ACTGGCTATGATATTTTCTACAATAATCATTTCAATAAAAATATAAGGAGAAATTTATTCACCCTGTCTTTTGGAACATTATTTTATTTAACTGTTGGTATTGGTTTGTTTTTTCTTTCATCAAAAAAATAAAAAAACCTCGAAAAATTTTCGAGGTTTTTAAATAATGAATCTAAGATTCTATTTCTTAACTGGAGCGATGTCCATTAATTTCATGAATTCATCTAGCTTAGGCATGATGATGATTTCCGTTCTACGGTTCTCTGCACGTCCAGAAACTGAAGCATTGGTAGTTTTAGGATTATACTCGCTTCTACCTCCTGCTGTAATTCTGTTAGGATTTACCCCAAATTGTGTTTGCAAAATTTTCGCAACGGCTGTTCCTCTCAATGCAGATAAATCCCAATTGTCTCTTGGTAAATTAGCACTTGCTAAAGGAACGTTATCAGTATTTCCTTCGATAAGAACACTGTAAGTATCATAATCATTAATCACTTTAGCCACTTTTCCTAGAACTTCTTGAGCAGCTGGTAAAATGTTATAATCTCCTGTTTTGTAAAGCATTTTATCAGAAAGTGAAATCATCACTACTCCTTTTAGAACTTTTACGTCTACATCTGCATCTGCTACATTATCTAAACTTCTTTTCAATTTATTAGATAAAGCTAAATTTAAACTGTCATTTTTAGAATTGGTAGAAATCAAACGTTTAATGTAAGAGTTAGAAGCATTAATCTCTCCAATTAATTTATCAATATTAGCAGAACCTTTTCCTGCGTTTGACAAACAAGCGTCTAGTGAAGATTTAAGGGCACCGTTTTGGTCTCTTAATAAATTGTTTTCACTGGTCAAACCTGCATTTGCTGCTTGTAAATCTTGAATTTGTCTTTGTCTCTCTCCTGCATTCTCAATACATTGTTTGTAATTAAGATTTAATGCATCATATTGCTTTTTGCTCACACATGAAGTAAGCGTAAGTGCGATTGCTCCAACAGCAAAAATTTTTAAAATTTTCATAAAGCTTTTATCTTTTTAAAATTATTGTTACCAAAATTACAAAAATCATTCCACAAGAAGAATTATATTTGCCTAAAAATAGGCAGTTTTGTTAGATTTTAACAATTTTAAGGAAAATTTAGAAGTTTTAGGAGAAGACATTTTTTCTAAAAAATTTCTTTTGGCTGTTTCGGGTGGTGCAGATTCTATGGTGCTTTCGCACTTGTTTAGATTTTTAGAATCCGCTCAAAATGACAAAGGTCTAGAGTTCCAAGTAGCTCATGTTAACTATCATTTCCGAGGAGAAGATTCTAATCTTGATCAAAAAATTGTAGAAGATTTTTGCAAAAAAAATGACATCAAATTTCATCTAAAAGATGTTTCCGAAGAAGAAAAAACTCGGATGAAATCGCTTCAAAATTGGGCAAGAGAATTGAGGTATGATTTCTTTTTTAAAATTTTAGAGCAAGAAAATCTGGACTATATTGTTACGGCACACCATCTGAATGATGAGTTAGAAACCTTTTTCATCAATCTTTCTCGCGGTTCTGGAATTAAAGGATTAAGCGGAATTCCGAAAAATGAGAACAGCATTCTTCGTCCGCTTCTGAAGTTTACCAAAGCAGAAATTTATGCTTTCGCAGAAGAAAACCGCATCGATTTCAGAGAAGATAAATCCAATGAAAAGAACGATTATCTTAGAAATAAAATCCGCAATCAACTCACCCCAAAAATTCTGGAGATTTTTCCACAGTTTCTAGAACAATTCGGTGAAAGTCTGACTTATTTAAGTTCGGTTAACGATTTTTATCAAAAAGAAATCGAAAAGACCTTCCAAGAAATCTTAATGGAAGAAAATGAAGAAGGATTTACTTTGAACAAAGAAATTTTATTCCGAAAACCGAAAGTTCTCATCATTGAAATCATTAGAAAACTAGGTTTCACAGGCATTGAAATCGAAAAAATCATGAATGCTGAAAATGGTAAATTTTTCAGAAGCAGTACTTATGAGATTTCTATAAAAAAGAAGGAAATTATCTGTAAAAAAAGATAAAATACTATTTTGAAATAAATTTTGTTTTTAAATAAGTCTTAAAATAAGTTAAATCAGACTATTTATATCTTTTTAAGACCTACAATTTTATATTTTTGTACCTCTAAAAATTAAATAATGAAGAAGTTTTTGCTTTTACTTTTTATCGCTGTTACCTCATTGTTTTCTGCGCAAATTCAGAAACACGTCACGATAAAATACGATGTAAAATCACTCCCAAATAACGAATACGAAGCAGTAATTACTGCTAATATTGACAAAGGATGGCATATTTATTCTAAAGATATCGACCCAGAATCTGGAGCCATTCCCACAGAACTAAAACTGAATTCTAAAGACATTCAACTGATTGGAAAACCTATAGAAACAGGTAGTAGAAAAACTGAATTTTCTGAAGCTTTCGGTACAGATTTAATTTTCTTATCTGGAAATGTAACCATTAAGCAAAAATTCAAGCTTAAAAACCCAGAAAAACCAGCCAATGTAATTGCAGAGTTTACCTATCAAACTTGTGATGATAGAGTCTGTCTTGCTCCTGAATCTTTAGAATTTGAAAAAACGATAGCAAGTTCAGCAATTGTAAAAACTGAGGAAAACAAAGAAGCGGTACAAAATACAGACTCTACTAAATCTGTAGCTGCAACTATTCCTGTAACAACTGAAAATACAGAAATTGCTCCTCAACAAGAAGGTTTAAAGGTTTCTTCATTGGATTTCGAAAATCCTTTAACAGACTGCGGCGTAGCGAAAGAAAAAAAATCTGAAAACTATCTTACTTATTTATTTTTAGGGTTTTTAGGAGGATTAATCGCCTTGTTAACGCCGTGCGTTTTCCCAATGATTCCATTGACGGTTTCGTTCTTTACCAAAGGGCAAAAAGACAAAGCAAAAGGTAAAAGAGACGCCTTTATTTACGGATTTTTCATTCTTCTAATCTTCGTTTTATTGAGCGTTCCTTTTCACATTATTGATGGAATTGCAGGAAATATTTTCAATCAAATTTCTACATCAGTTAGCTTAAATATTGCATTTTTCTTGATATTCTTATTCTTCGCAGGAAGTTTCTTCGGATACTATGATATTACATTGCCAAGTTCTATCGCCAATAAATCTTCAAAAGCAGAAGAAGCAGGAGGAATCATCGGAATTTTCTTTATGGCTTTAACCTTGGTCATTGTTTCATTTTCTTGTACTGGACCAATTTTAGGAAGTTTATTAGGAAGTGCTGTTACAGGTTCTGCAAACGTTCCGATGCTATTAACCTTTGCTTTAGCAGGATTTGGTTTAAGTTGGGCAATCGTTTTCGGATTGTTGGCATTATTTCCACAAGCGTTACAAAGTTTACCAAAATCTGGCGGCTGGATGAATACCGTAAAAGTAGTTCTAGGTTTCGTAGAATTAGCTTTAGCATTGAAATTTTTATCAAAAGCAGATTTGGTATCTAAAACATTCTTGCTAAAACGCGAACTTTTCATCGCGATTTGGATTATCATTACCATTGGTTTAGTGCTTTATTTATTTGGAAAAATCAGATTTCCACATGATGATAAAAACCAAAAAATCTCTGTTACCCGAAAAATCTTTGGAGTTTTAGGAATTGGATTTTTAGTATATTTAGTTCAAGGATTAGTTCCTGCAGAAAGACCAAAACTACAGATGCTTTCAGGAATTTTGCCTCCAATTAATGTGAGTTATCTTCATGATGAAAAAGACGGAATTCTAGGAATGCACCCAGAACATGATTATTTCAAAGCTATAGCACTGGCCAAGAAAGAAAACAAACCTGTCTTGATAGATTTCACAGGTTATGGTTGCGAAAACTGCAGAAAAATGGAAGAATTTGTGTGGAGTAAACCTGATATTTTACCGACTTTACAAAATGAGGTAATTCTCGCTTCTCTTTATGTAGACGACAAAGAAGAATTGCCAGAAGCAGAACAAACCAAAGTGGATTTAGGAAACGGACAAATGAAACGCGTTAAAACCATTGGCGATAAATGGAGTATGTTCCAACAAGTAAATTTTAATAATAATTCTCAACCGCATTACGTTTTGGTAACTCCAGAAGGAAAAGTGATTAACACTCCTATTTCTGGTTATATGCCGAAAGAAGATTTCAAAAAATTCCTAGAATGTGGAATAGAGTTTTATAAAAAAAGGAAATAGAATCATCAATTCTTTATCAATAAAAAAGCTTTCAAAATTTTGAAAGCTTTTTTTATAAGTAAATTGTTTAGAACATTTTATTTTGCCAATTCTTCGTTTACCGTTTTGGTATTGATTCCGTTGGTTACATTTTTTATTCCGTTATATTCTAGAATCGCTTTCGCTTGTCCGCTTCTGTTTCCTGTTCTACAAAAAACAATTACAGATGGTTTTCCTTTGAATTCATTCAATCTACTTTCTACTTCATCAAGCGGAATATTCACGGCTCCTTTTACACTTCCTTCTGCAAATTCTTGTGGCGTTCTTACATCTACTAAAAATGCTCCGTTTGCAACTTGTTCTTTAATCGAAACTTCTTTTTGGGCTTCAGTTTGAGCATTACTTTCTGCTGGTTTAGGAGAAGAACACTGTGTTCCTATAATAACTAAAGCTCCAAAGCTCAATATTGATATTAACTTTTTCATTTTTTTCTATTTTTTACAAAACTATTTCATTAGCGAGAGTTCTTATGTAACAAAAGTTACAATAGCAAATTTTGGTTTTGAATATTTTCGCAATCGATAATTCAGAAAGAACATGCTTCAAAAAAAATTACTTCTTCAACTCCTCTTTTTAGCTCTCACTGTTTTATCTTTTTCACCACTTGTTTCTCCGCCAATTGCTTTATTATTCGGGATTCTTTTTGTGAATATATTCGGAAAAGTTCTAGAGACAGATAGTTTTGTCAAAAAATTATTGCAATATTCTATTGTAGGATTAGGTTTCGGCATTAACTTGAACACCGCAATAGAAGCAGGAAGTCAAGGTTTTCTTTTTACCGTTTCTACGATTGCTTTGGTCATGATTTTCGGTTTATTACTCGCTAGAATTTTAAAAATTGACAAAACCATTGCTCAACTCATTTCCGCAGGAACCGCAATCTGTGGAGGAAGCGCCATCGCAGCAGTTGCACCCATTTTAAAAGCCAAAAGCAAACAAACTTCTGTGGCTTTGGGAATTGTTTTTGTTCTAAATGCTGTTGCACTGTTTATTTTCCCAGAAATCGGGCATTTTTTTAATTTAAGTCAAAATCAATTTGGGATTTGGAGCGCTATCGCAATTCATGATACGAGTTCCGTAGTAGGTGCTGCAAGTAAATACGGAAACGAAGCATTACAAGTTGCCACCACTGTAAAATTAGCACGAGCTTTATGGATTATTCCATTGGCTTTTCTTATTTCTATTTTTACCAAAAGTGAAGGGAAAATTAAGATTCCTTATTTCATTGGTTTCTTTGTTTTAGCGATTTTAGCAGGAACTTATCTTCCATTTTTACAAAATTTCAATTCTATCATTTCTGAAATTTCCAGAGATACACTGAAAGTTGCTCTTTTCTTAATTGGAGCAGGATTATCTTTACAAAATCTCAAAAATATAGGTATTAAGCCTCTTCTTTTAGGAATTATCCTTTGGATTTTCATTTCTAGTATTTCACTTTACGCTGTTTTACAATTTTTAAAGTAAGTATTGAAAGAATAAAAAGTTTGGTTTAAATTTGTATTCAAACAATACAAATTAATTAGATAACCATGAAAAAACTATTTTTTATTCCTTTGATTCTAATCGCTTTCTCGTGCAACAAAACCGGAGAAAATAATGCTAAAGATGTAGACAGCACCAAGATTATTGATTCCATCAATGCGGTGAGAATGAAATACAATGACAGCATCAGAGCATTGAACAACAAAAATAATTTTGGCGATTTAAGCGGAAAACATAAACTTACTTTCGTATCTGATGATGGTGTTTCACTAACTGGAACCGTGAATTTCACTAAAATTATGAGTGATGGTTACGAAGTAAAGGGAAATGCAAAATCTGGAAAAAACATCCTCATCATTAACGGAAAAGCAGACAGAGTGTCGCCAAAACACATCAATTTTTACGGAAAAATCACGCAAACCATCAATGGCAATACAGAATCTAAGAGCAACAGCAATACATTCAGAGATGAAGGAAAAGGAGAGTTCTTTAGACTTCAACAGAAAATAAACGCTCAAGGTTTTGTAGATTACATCGATATTTGGAAATAAATTGAGGTAAAGGCAAAGGTAAAGGTTGAAAAATTTGAAATCTTTAATCTCGTATCTCAAATCTCGAATCTCGCATCTCTCATCTAAAAAATTAAAAATTATGCTACATCACGAAATTTCAGGAAACGGCAAAAAACCATTGGTTTTACTTCATGGTTTTATGGAAAACACGACCATTTGGGAAGAAATGGAAGCTAATCTTTCTAAAGATTTCACATTGATTAAAATAGATTTACCTGGACATGGAAAATCTAAAGTTTATCAAGAAATTCACACCGTAGAATTGATGGCAGAAAAAGTAAAAGAAGTAATTGATGCTCTAAAATTAGAGAAAATCAATTTGCTGGGACATTCTTTGGGAGGTTATGTTTCTCTGGCTTTTGCAGAAAAATTTCCTGAAATTTTAGAAAGCATGACTTTATTTTTCTCGACTACAGTTGCAGATGATGACGAAAAAGAGCAAATCCGAAGAAGAAGCATTGCAGTAATTGATGAAAATTTTGAAACTTTCGTCAAAACTTCTATCCCAAATCTTTTTAGCAATAATGAAAAAGATATTTTAGAAGGCAAAATAGAATTGGCGAAAAACATCGCAAAAGCCACCAATAAAGAAGGTGTAAAAGCCGCTCAATTAGGAATGGCTGAAAGACCAGACCGAACTGAAATTTTAGAAAATTTAGATGCAAAAATCCTCATCATTGCTGGGAAATATGACAATGCGGTAAAAAC
>CAZHCK010000013.1:7117-41714 GCA_964530915.1 uncultured Cloacibacterium sp.
ATTTAGATGCAAAAATCCTCATCATTGCTGGGAAATATGACAATGCGGTAAAAACAGAAAATCTTCTAAAAATCATTCCAGAAAAGACCAACATCAAAACCTATGTTCTCGATTGCGGACACAACGGACATTGGGAAAAACCAACGATCTGTGCAGAGATTATTAATACAGAATTGTTGCATAATTTGCCGAAGAAGTTAGTGTTTTAATCTTTTACATCTTGAAAAACATGAATAAACCCATAAGAGCTTATTGTTATAAGTGTAGCAACACGACTAATCAAACCATTTTATTTACTGACGCCGAAATAATTACTTCTGACTTTAAACTTAGAAATGAAGAAGGCGATCAAAATCAAATGCAATACGCAATAATTGGTAAAAGATGGATAGTTTCTAAATGTAATGGTTGTGAGGGATTTAATTTACAGGTAATAACTAAAGATTTTGGAGATGTTCCACCTATTGATACTTTTACTTATCCAAAAAAAATAATTAGAAAAGTTCCCGATTGGATATCAGATTTACCAATTAAATATGTCGAATTGTTTTTAGAAGTTTATTCTGCTGTTAATTATGAATTATTTACGTTAGCATTAATGGGCTGTAGAACTATTATTGAAACTTTTATAATAGAAAAAATTGGAGATAATGGCACATTTAAAGATAAACTCAAAAAGTTAGCAGAAAATGGATTTATTGCTAATAGAAATGTAGAAATCTTGCACCAAGCTATTGATGCTGGTAGTGCCGCAGCACATAGAGGCTATAAACCAGAAATAAAAACAATAAATGATGTTTTAGATATAGCAGAATATTTATTAAAAAGTACTATTTTAGAAAGAAAAGGAGAGTCTTTAAAAAATGTAATTCCGAAAAGAAATAACAAATCTTAAGTTCACACTTAAATTTTATTATTAAAAAAACATTTAAATTAGCTTTTTAGATTTAAAATTTTGCAAATTGGGGATTGCCTAAATTCTAAAGCAAACCTAAATTTTCAACCACCACTTTTCCACCGTAAACGATACAAAGTATAGAGGAAATGATTACCAAACTGGCTTGTAATTTTTTAGATTTCAAGAGACTTTTAGTGTATGGAATACTGAACAAGTACGCCGCTAAAAACATCCCGAAAATAGAACCCAATCCGAAAATAAGAATGTACATCAATCCTTCTAAAGGTGTTTTCATCTGAGAAATCACCAAAACGACCAAAGCTCCACTTCCAGCCAAACCGTGAATTAATCCCACACCGAAAGCTGCTCTAAAAGTGTTATGAGTATGGGTATGTTCTTTCGGAAAATAGAGTTTAAAAACTCTGTAAAGTCCCAAAATAATTAACATAACGCCAACTCCCGCTTCAAAATTTTTAAAAACTTCTTCCCCAATTTGAAACTTAAACCCAATCATTAAAATTCCAATGAGAAAAATAGTTGCAGTATGACCAATTCCCCAATAAATTCCATCTTTCATGGACTGTTTCAGATTTTCGCGGTGAGAAACGAGTGTGTTCACCGCCAATAAATGGTCTGCTTCAAAAGCATGTTCTAAGCCAGAATATATGGTGAGAAATATTTTAAACATTTTTTTTAAGATTTGTGATATGAGACTTTAGATATGAGATCATTATTAAATGAGATGTAATTTTTTCAAAAAAATCTGAAATCTCGCTTCTTGAATCTCGCTTCTATTAACTATAGTGATAATACGCTGCACAAGCTCCTTCAGAAGAAACCATAGGTGCTCCTAAAGGATTCCCAGGATTGCAAAGTTTACCAAAATGCGGACATTCAACTGGCTTTTTTATGCCTTTCAGGATTTCTCCAGCAATACAAAGATTTTCTTCCTTTTTTTCTAAATTTTCAATGTCAAATTTCTTAGAAGCATCAAAATCTTTGTACTTTTCTTTCATCACCAAACCACTTTCTGGAATACTTCCTATTCCGCGCCATTCTTGAGTCCCGATTTCAAAAATTTCGTTTACCACTTTTTGAGCAGGAACATTTCCTTCGTCTTTTACCAAACGTTCGTAGCAATTTTCTACTCTATGTTCGCCTTTTTCTAATTGCAACACAGCGTGATAAATGGCTTGAAGCAAATCTGCAGGTTCAAATCCTGAAATAACAATCGGGATTTTATATTTTTCGGCCAAAGGAAAATATTCTGAAGTTCCCATAATGGTACAAACATGACCAGCTCCTAAAAACGCATCAATATTGCAAAATTCATCATCTAAAATGGCTTCCATAGCTGGCGGAACCAAAACATGAGAAACCAAAAGTGAGAAATTTTTAAGTCTTAATTTTTGGGCATGAACCACGCTTAAAGCATTACTAGGAGCTGTAGTTTCAAAACCTACTGCGAAAAATACCACTTCTTTATCAGGGTTCTGCTCTGCAATTTGAACAGCTTCTAACGGAGAATATAAAATTCTCAAATCTCCACCGTCAGCTTTGGCCTGGAGTAATGATTTTTTACTACCCGGAACTCTTACCATATCTCCAAAAGAACATAAAACCGCTCCTTTTTCCATTAAAGCTACCGCTTTATCAATCAACGAAATCGGGGTAACGCAAACTGGGCAACCAGGACCGTGAATCATTCTCACTTTGTCTGGAAGCAGTTCTAACAAACCATTTTTCACTAAAGAATGGGTTTGTCCGCCACAAATTTCCATGATATTCCAAGGTTTTGTAACAATTTTTTCGATTTCGTTTAAATAAAACTTAACGAGTTCTGGATTGCGATATTCGGTAAGAAATTTCATGCTTTTTTTTATTTAAATACTTCAAATTCAATGTCTTTCAAAGATAATTAATTTTAGAAGAAATAAGTGTAACTTAATTTACCAAAAAACGGAGTTCCTGGCGTAAAATGAATCTCTGAAATAGATTGACTTTCATTATACAATCTACTTTCTGTATCAAATTGGGTTTCTTTCCATTTCACATTAAAAATGTTCTGAACAGAAACTCCCAATTCCCATTTTTTGGTGGTATAATTTATGGCTCCATCCCAAACAAAGTATCCTTTTGCCACCACAGAATTATCTTCATTTGCAGGTCTATCTCCCATTAATCTATAGCGCAAACTTCCGTTGAAACCCGTTTCTTTTCTGTAGGTAATTCCACCTGTACTTACTAATTTCGGAGCGAGAGGAATTAAATTTTCATCAGCAGGAGCATTTAAACTTCTCGGTTTCGCTATACTTAAATTAAAATCTGCAAACCAATTTTGGTAAATTTCGTAGCGAGCAGTGATGTCAATTCCCATTCTTTCGGTTTTTCCGCCTTCTTCTACTACCGCTTCATCTCCTACATAAACAAACTCTTGGTCTAACCAAAGATACCAAACCGCCGATTGAAGAATGAGTTTTTTGCCAATTTTAAAAACTCCACCAAAATCTGCTCCTAAAGCAGGAGGCAAAACTTTTTTACCGTTTTCTACAACTGCAACTCTGGTGTCATTGCTGTGGAAACCTTTTCCAAAATAAGAATACAATTGCACATTTTCATTGAAACGATAATTCATTCTTAATTTTGGACTGAAAATATTGGAATTTGATTTTAGTTTTTGCTGAAGAAGTTTGTCATTATACTGATTATCAAAATAATCAAATCTTACGGAAGGAGTAACATCAAAATTAGAATTCAATGAAATTTTCTGACTCCAAAAAGCTCCAAAATTCATTTCATTTACATCACCAAATTTTAACGCTTCTGTAGTAATGGTTCTGTCTTTGGTTCTGGAAAGTTCCAAATCATTTACATCATCATAGCGAAGTTGAATTCCTGCTAAAGTTTCAGATTTCAGACCAAAAATTTTTGTAGATTTTTCGTAAGTAGAATTAAAACCATACAAATTTCTATCTTCTTTTTGGCGAATTTGATCTCCATTTATTGGGTCATTCAAGAAAAAAGTAAAATTAGAATAGAGTTCAAATTGGTATTTGGAATAAAAAATCTGATTAGTGAATTTTCCTCCATTATTGAGATAAGATTTCAAATTTGCTGTGAAATTATATCGAGAAGTTTTGCCTCCTTCATTGTCATCAATTGCACCAAACCAACCAATTGTTCCTGTTTCTACTGCTCTATCAGGTATTTGTCCTGAAGCTTTCCATTTACTGGAAAGCCCAGAAAAATAAGCTGTTAAGAAATTGTTATCATTCAACTTTCCATGATATTTCAGCATTCCATTAAAACGGTTAAAATCTTGAGGACTTTCAAAATATCCGTCTGTAAAATAGGCTTCTGTAGCCAAAAATAAACTTTGGTCTTTTATTTCTTTATTGTTTTTCAAAAGATTTAAGCCCAAAACACCACGATAGGTTTGGAACTGTCCGAATTCTAACTTCGCGAAGTTATTTTCTAAAAAATCTTTGGTTTTAAAATCTACAAAACCTGCAGTGGTAAAGTTGCCTTTTTCTGCAAAATAAGGACCTTTATCAAAATTTACCTTATCAATAAACTCAGGAATTACAAAATGTAAATCTGCATAACCTTGTCCGTGAGCATGAGAAACCATATTTACAGGAATTCCGTCCACAGAAAGACTTACATCAGTTCCGTGATCTACATCAAATCCTCTGATAAAAAGCTGCTCTGCCTTGCCACCACCTGCGTGTTGCCCGATGAAAAGCCCAGGAACAGAACGCAAAATTTCTTGCGAATTATTAATCGGGCGAAGATGAATATCTAATTCTGAAATGGTTTGAAAAATATTATTTTTTACAGAATTTTTCAATTGAACCTCTGCAATACTCACAATTTTTGGGTTGAGAAAAATGTAACCAAAATCCTTTTCTTTTTTAATAGCATTCAAATCAAATTCTTCCTTCTCATAACCAATTCCTGAAACATATATTTTCTGGTCTTCGAAATTAAAACCTTGTAAACTTACCCATCCGTTTTCATCTGAATTTCTCTGAAAATCTTCATTTTCATTTACTACCAAAACAGAGGAAACAGGTGTTTTAGAAATTTCATCAAGAAAATAAATTCCTTTTAAATTTTGCGAAAAAACCATCTGAATGGATATCAAAAAAACAGAAAGAATAAAGATTTTGAATCTCATAGTGTTACTTTTTTATATTTTCGTGTTACTTTTTTTGTAAATTTTTTTTTTTAAATCATCTTACTTGTTACGAGTTTACCATGGATAATCCCTTTTAAACCAATTAATTTATTGGCTAAATCGGTTAAACGATTTGCGTTTCCTTTAACTGCAATAATTTCTAAGCAATTATCATGGTCTAGATGAAAATGTTGTGCTGAAAGAATTTCTTTGTAAAATTCATGCTGAATGTCATTCATCTTTACACCTAAATCACCTTTGTGATGATCAAAAAGCAACACGATAGCACCAGAAACCACATCATTTTCTTTCCATTTTTTTTCTACAATTCGGTTTTCTACCAAATGTCGAATCGCTTGTGAACGGTTTGGCAAATGATTGTCTAGAACGAATTGATCTAATTCTTTCAATATTTCTTCGTCTAAACTCACGCCAAATCTTACTTGCGCCATCGTGTTACTTTTTTTTAAATTATTGTTACTAAAATAATTAAATTCCAGATAGTGAATAAATTATTTTACATGATTTTAGTCAATTAAAATTTTATTGTCGAAAATTTTCTTCCTATTTTTCAAAATACTGTCAAAAGGT
Organism: uncultured Cloacibacterium sp.; assembly: GCA_964530915.1. Taxonomy (GTDB): domain Bacteria; phylum Bacteroidota; class Bacteroidia; order Flavobacteriales; family Weeksellaceae; genus Cloacibacterium. The sequence continues at coordinate 12,787 of CAZHCK010000013.1, forward strand.
AGGTTGCTTGAATTTTCTTTAGAAAAATATTCTTCTTTAGAATTAAAAATTTCTAAAATTTTTGCTTTAGCTTCTTCATCAGATTTTTGAAGATATTTTTCGCAAAGACAATTGGCTAATTCTCTTTTAGCCGATTCTAAATACCACTTATTTGAAATAGAATGCCCTTCATAAAGAACTTTTTCTCCTTTTGAATATTGAGGATAAGAAACTTTACAGTTTTTGAAAGATAAAATATGAATCGTTTCTTTATTTTCTGAAGAACAAGAAATCAAAGCCAAAAAAATTATAAATAAAAATCTCATTTATCTCACAATTTTATTCAATTCTATCACGAAAACCAAAGTAGCATTCGGTTGAATCATTGGTGGCGCTCCGTTTTCGCCGTAAGCTAAATGTGGCGGAATGTAAACTTTCCAACGAGAACCTTCTTGCATTTTAGTCAACACTTCTTTCCATCCTTCTATCATTTCAGAAATTCTGAAAACTTGCGCACCTACATCTTTAGTAGAATCAAAAACCTGCTTATCTAGCAAATAACCTTCATATTCTACCTCTACCTCATCGGTAATATTTGGGAAAGCTCCGTTTCCTTCTACTATAATTTCGTACTGCAAACCATTTTCTAATTCTGTAATTTTAGGATTCTCTCTGTTTTTTTCCAGAAATTCTTGTCCTTCTTCAGCATTTTTTTGCAACATTTCCCCACGAAGCAAAAGCACATAATTGTTGAAAATATCTATTGCTTTTTTGGGAGAGATTTTTGGAGTAGCCTTATCAAAAATAGTTTTCATCCCATCAATGAAATCCTCATATTTCACTTCTTCAAAACCCATATCTCTAAGGCTCATCGCCAAAATTACACCTGCAGAATAGGATACTTTATCCTCGTCTTCGGTGTGGTCTATTTTTCCTAATAAATCGTAAATGTCCATTTATGAAATTTTAAATTTTAGATTATAAATTTTAGATTTTTATTTTAAGTTTAAGTTTAAGTAATAATTCAATTGTCCGAAACTGATATTTTCATCATTCGGAGAAAGTTTTTCGTGGAAATGAAGCTCAAATTTATCTCCCAAAAATTCTATTGCCAAATCTACCAACAAAGCATTTTGCCAAACTCCACCAGAAAAAGCGAGTTCTCTCACCGCAAAACGCTGTGCTATTTTCTCAATAGCTTTAATTAATGTATAATGAAAATTCAATCCTATTTCTCCAGCGCTTTTTCCTGATTTTTTTTCTTCCAGAAGTTTTAAAAACAGTTTTTTTATAGGGATATTTTCAAATTCATCATTTTCCAAATAATCTTTCAATCTGTGAAAATCTGTGGAATCTGTGGGAAACTTTTCCTGCGAAATTTTCTCCAACCACATAGCAGGTTCTCCTTCAAAAAACAAAGGCTTTTCATAACCTAAAACAAAAGCAACCGCATCAAAAAACCTTCCCATAGATGAAGTTTTAATCTCTGACTTCTCTATAAGATTGGTGTAGATTTTCCATTCATTTTCATCAAAAGCAAATTTTAAATCTTCATTATTTCCTGAAACCGAAAGCGCAGAAATTTTAGGCGTTTTAGACATTTTATCTCCTAAAATCCATGCGAAATTTTCAAGTTGAGCTACTCTTTTCATTTTTTGATTTTCCAAAAGGAAAAACTCTCCACCCCAGATTTCGGTAGATGTTCCGAAACCAATTCCATCCCAAATAATCCCTAGAACTTTATCTTTTTTCCACAGTTTTTTTTCTCCTAAAATAGAAGCAAAATGCGCTTGGTGATGTTGGATTTTTTTATTTCCCACAGATTCCGCAGATTTCCACAGATTTTTTATAATTTTTTGGTTTTCGTATTTAGGATGTAAATCGGAAAGAATTAAATTGGGCTCAAAATTGAATATTTTTTGATAAGATTTTACTGTACTTTCAAATCTTTCGTAGGTTTCAAAATTTGCTAAATCGCCTATGTATTCTGAAATATAAACGTGATTATTCGGCACAATAGCAAAGGTGTTTTTAAGGTCTCCACCTAAACTCAAAATTTTATTTTTCTCTTTATTCAATTCCGAAAGTTCTTCGGCAAAGAAATAATTCGGGGCAAAACCTCTGGAACGACGAAAAACAATTTTCTGCTGATATTTTGGAGAAAATTTAATCACAGAATCGTCTTGAGGATGCTGAATATCTAATGTATTATGCAAAAAATAATCTGCAATTTCACCCAAAATTTGCTCAGCTTCTTCTGTAGTAGAGCAAATTGGTGAACCGTGGAAATTTCCACTGGTTGCAATAAGAGGTTTACCGAAAGTTTTTGCAATCAATTTCAATGTACCAGAATACGGAAACATCGCTCCAATCGTATTCATATTCGGTGAAATTTCTTCAATTGCCATATCTTTTACATCCTTAATTTTAGTAACAATTATAGGACTTTCAGAAGATTTAAAATGCTGAATTTGAAGTTCTGAAACCTCTAAATATTCCTGCATTGTTGAAATCCCAGAAAATAAAACCGCAAAAGGTTTCGTAGGTCTGCGTTTTCTTTTTCTCAGCTCCGAAACTGCTTCAGAATTGGTAGCATCGCACATTAAAAGATAACCTGCGGTATTTTTGAGCGCTACGATTTTCCCTCCAGACAATTCCTTGGCTAATTTTTCAAAAATTTCTTTGTTGGAAACTTTGAATTCGTTTCCTTGATTGTCTTTTAACCAAATTTGTATGCCGCAATTCGAACAAGAATTGGTTTGAGAATGAAACCTAACATCATCCGGAGTTCTGTATTCTTCTAGGCAATTGGGACACATTTTGAAGACCTCAATAGCGGTATTTTCTCTTTCGAAAGGGAATTTTTTGGTCACGGAATATCTCGGGCCGCACTGTGTACAAGTGGTAAAAGGATAAAAGTAACGCGGATTATTCTCATCAAAAAGTTCGGTTTCACAAGATTCGCAAGTTGCAAAATCGGGTGTTAACGGAATATCTACCACAATGTTTTTTTCGGTAGGTTTGATGTAGAAATTATCAAAAATTTTTGCAGTTTCAATTTCTTTGATTTCCGAAAAAGTTATTTCAGAAGATTTCGGTTTACGATGATGAATTTCATTAAAAAAATCCTCAGAATTTTCGCCTTGGCAAACAATTATTACACCTAACTCATCATTTGAAACGTAGCCTTTTAGCCCGAATTCTTCAGCCAAATTGAAAATAAAAGGACGAAAACCCACTCCTTGAACTCGTCCTGATATATGTATTTCGTAAGTTTTGATAATTTATTTTTCTTTTCTAATTTTTTGAACTAATTCTAGAGCCATTTCGGTTACTTTTGGAATAGCAGCGGCTACTTTTGGTGAAAGCTCTAGATACATAGGCTCCATTTTAGAAATGGTAACCGTGAAAAGATAAATATTAGGCATTTTATCCATAAATGTGAGGATATCTACCATGTCTTTTAATCCAAAATTATGACCGCTCAACGAAACGGGGAAATCATCTGAAAATTTAGGAGTGAGAAGCGTAATGGTTCCTTCTTCTTTTCCGTCCATCGTAGCATCTACAATAATCACATGCTCGTGACTTTCGATGTAGGGAACAAGTGAAAAACCGCCAGTTCCTCCATCTAAAAAACTGATATTTTTTGGAAATCTAGAAGTGTCTAAATTTTTAACAAACTGAACACCAATTCCTTCGTCTCCCATCAAATAATTCCCGATTCCCAAAATGAGAATGTCATTTCCGTCAGAATGAAATTCGTCTACGGTATATTGGAAAATTTCTGTATTATTTTTCAAAATTTTAAATTTTTGAGGCAAAAAATTCCCCGAAAATGATAATTATTTCAGGGAATTCGGTTTAGTTTAATATTAATGTTTCTCCTCTTCTTTATAATCTTCGAATCTTTCGGTACGACAGAATTTATAACCACTTACCATCGCCGAAGATTCACCACGACCTTCTAACCAATCGTGGAATAAGACTAGGTAAAAATGTACTGCAATGAACAATATAAATGCCCACATTACAATATGGTGAATTCTTCTAATTAAAAATTCATCAGTTGTAAACAACGAGGTAGCCCAAGCAAAAAACTTAGGAAAAAACCATGTAGAAGTAGGTGCATACAATGCAAATCCAGTAAACACCATTACTATTGCTAGAATGAACATTACCAAATAAGATGCTGCAGCAACTGCATTATGACCAATAGGAATATTGGTGAATTTATATTCTTTTTCGTTGAATAAAAAGATATCGTACTTGATTACGTGCCACATTTTTTCTCTCCCTTTTTTATCAAAAGGCACAAACTGTCTCCAATTGGCAAATCTGTTTCCTACAAAAGCCCAATAAACTCTCATAAACATTACAGCAACCATTGCATAAGCACTTATGAAGTGTACCTGCCTGATTAATCCCATCCAAAATTGTCCTGACGCTTCTTTTGCAGTCATAATTGCAGGAGGATTCGCGATTAAAAACCCTGTAATAATGAGAAAAGTAATTGCAAAACCATTAATCCAATGGAAAAAACGAACGGGCAATTGCCAAATGTACGCTCGTCTGAAGGTAACCGTTTTAATAGGAACTCCTTCTTGAATTTGAGTTGTGTTTTCCATTTTAAAATATTTTTAGATTAAACGGTACAAACAGAAACGTCATTAATTTCCTTGATGATATTTCCTTTTTCGTCATACAAATGCACTGCACAAGCAATACAAGGGTCAAAAGAGTGAATTGTTCTAATGATTTCTAATGGAAGTTCTGGATCTGCAACTGGAGTATTAATCAATGTGCTTTCGTAAGGAGAGCGCTGTCCTTTTGGATCACGTGGTGAAGCATTCCAAGTAGAAGGAACGATTTGTTGGTAATTTTCTGTTTTACCATCTTTAATCACAATCCAGTGGCTTAATCCACCTCTTGGAGCTTCTACTCTACCTACACCTTTAGCTTCAGCTGGCCATGTAGAAACTTCCCATTTCTCCATATTTGCCATTCTTTCATCACCTCCTTTGATATTTTCAATCAGTTTATCATAGAATTCTAAGTTCCATTGAGCTACTAGTTGAGTTTCTAAACCTCTAGCTGCAGTTCTACCTAATGTAGAGAATAATGCTTCTGCAGGAACATCTAATTTCGTTAATGCAGAATCTACTACTTCTTTGAAATCTTCTCTTCCTAATGCATAACCTACTAACATTCTCGCTAATGGACCTACTTCCATTGCTTGACCTTTCCAACGAGGAGTTTTGATAAAGCTGTATTTATTTTCTACATCTAAGAATTCATATGGAGGTTTTGGACCTGTATAATTGATATTCGTTTCTCCACTCCAAGGTTGTTTTCCGGCGTTTGGATCACCTGTATAATCGTACCAAGAATTGTTAACGTGCTCTTCTACTGTTTTCAGATTTTCTAAATCTACATCATGTACTTTAGATAAATCTTTATTAAGAATTACACCAGCTGGGAATTTGTAGGTACTCATGTCTTTATTTCCGTAACCAGCCATAGGGAAATCACCAAATGCCATAAAGTTATGGAAACCACCAATTGCGCCCCAATCTTTGTAGAAACTAGCAATCGTTAATAAATCTGGAAGATAAACTTGTTCTACAAATTCTTTTCCTTGAATTAATAATTTCTGAACTAGAGCAAGTCTCTCTGCGTTAATACCACTTGCGTCATCTACGTTAATTGCGCAAGCCATACCTCCTACTAAGAAATTAGGGTGAGGGTTTTTACCTCCGAAGATAGCGTGAATTTTCACGATTTCTTTTTGCCATTCTAATGCTTCAAGGTAGTGAGCTGTTGCCATTAAGTTAGCTTCCGGTGGAAGTTTCATAGCTGGGTGTCCCCAATATCCGTTTGCAAAGATTCCTAACTGTCCGCTGTCTACAAATTTTTTCAAACGTTTTTGTAAATCAGCAAAATATCCTGGTGAAGATTTTGGCCAATTAGAGATAGACTGTGCTAATTGTGATGTTTTTACAGGGTCTGCACTTAAACCATTCACTACATCTACCCAGTCAAATGCATGAAGATGATAGAAGTGTACAATATGGTCATGTACATATAATGAGCCTAGCATTATATTTCTTACCATTTCTGCATTAGGTGGTACATTAATTCCTAATGCGTTTTCTACTGCTCTAATAGAAGCAATAGCGTGGGTAGTAGTACATACTCCACAAGTTCTTTGTACAAAAGCCCAAACATCTTTTGGGTTTCTGCCTTTTACAATATTTTCTAAACCACGTACCATTCCTGATGAAAGGAATGCGTCTCTGATTGTCCCGTCTGTGATTTCTACCTCTGCTCTTAAATGACCTTCAATCCTTGTAATAGGATCTACTACTATTCTATTTGCCATTTTTTAAATTTTTAAATCTTGTCTTTAGCTAATTTTTTTTCACTTTCTTCCGCTTCTTTTATTCTTCTTTCTAAATCTTTTCTTTTAGAAATATTAGAAGCTACGGCATGTATTGCAGCTCCGGCAACTACGCCACCAAGAGCAACTTTACCAACAGTATCAGCATTGCTCTCTGCGAAACCGCCTATTGCAGAAATGTCTCTAGAATAGAAACTATCTGCTGCATCCCAGAATTTATCTGCACTACAACCTAGACATCCGTGACCAGACTGAATTGGATAAGAAATACCACCATTCCATTTCATATTACCACAGGTATTATAAGTAGATGGTCCTTTACAGCCTACTTTATATAGACAATATCCTTTTTTAGCATTTTCGTCATCGAAACTTTCTACGAAAAGACCTGCATCAAAATAAGGTCTTCTGTAGCAGCTATCGTGAACACGTTTAGAATAGAAAGCTTTTGGTCTTCCTGCAGCATCTAATTCTGGTAATTTACCAAATGCTACATAATGCACAATCACTCCAGCCATTACCTCACCAATTGGTGGGCAACCTGGAACATTGATAATCGGTTTATCTGTAATAATTTTATTAATAGGAACCGCGCCGGTAGGATTTGGCTTAGCTGCTTGTACACAACCTGTAGTTGCACAGCTTCCCCATGCTATGATAGCAGCAGCGTCTTTAGCAGACTCTTTTAGAATATCTATAGCTGTTCTTCCTGCAATTACACAATAATTACCATCATCTCCTAGTGGAACAGAACCTTCTACACAAAGAATATATTTTCCCTTATATTTCTCCATGGTAGATTTTTTAGCCGCTTCTGCTTGATGACCACTTGCCGCCATCAATGTTAATGTGTAATCTAATGAAATCTTGTCTAGAATTATATCCGCTACGATAGGATGGTCTGAGCGGATAAAAGACTCACTGCAACAGGTACATTCTTGGAAATGTTCCCATATTACAGGTAATCTTGGTGTAGTAGCTAATGCTTTGGCTACTTGACCAAGAGCTGAACTTTCGATACCCATGTATGCGCCAATGAAGGCAACAAATTTCATGAAATCTCTTCTAGAATATCCTTGTCTCTCAATACTCTGAAGGTAAGTTTCATTGGTTGAAGTTTTAGTCCCCATATTATTTTTTATTAATCCTTCTAAAATTAGAAAAATTTTGAAATATAAACGAAAAGCATTACGTTATTTATAATTATTTTAAATTTATTTTAAACAAAATCCCCCATAAACAGTGACTTTATTAAACATATGTCACTTTTGTTACTGATTAAAATCATATAAAAGTCCTATTAAAATCATAAAAATCATTTAAAAAATTAATCAGAAAAGTGTAGATTTGTTACATATCATTTAACAAAAAAATGCACGAACTTTCTATTGCAACCTCAATTTTAAAAACTGCCACTCAAGAAGTTGAGAAAATTAAAGGCAAAAAAGTAGAAGAAATTTACCTAGAAATTGGCAAAATTTCTGGCATTGAAATTCCTTCTTTAGAATTTGCGTGGGAACAATGCATGAAGGATAGTGTTTTAGAAAATGCCAAAGTTCACATTACAGAACCTGATGGTTTTGCCAGATGCGCAGAATGCAATCATGAATTCGAGATTTCTAAAATTTATGATTCCTGTGAACGCTGTGGAAGTCCCTTTAAAGAAATTATTACAGGACAAGAAATGAAAATAAAAAAATTAATTATCAGCTAAAATTTAAACATATGTGCTCAACTTGCGGATGTAGTTCTAACGAAAACGGAATTACTTTAACAAAAATGGGAGAAAACCATCATACACACCATCATCATGACGGCCATACTCATTCCCACGAACACCATCATGGAGATCACTCTCACAGTCATGAACATCATCACGAACATGGACATGAACACAATCATGACCACGAACATCATCATCACGACCACAATCATGGTCACCACCATCATCATGATGTAAATATTGTAGAACTAGAAAAAGATATTCTTCACCAAAATCAATTGGGAGCAGAAAGAAACCGTGGTTTTTTTGAAGCTTTAAATATTTTCGCAATGAATTTGGTTTCTTCGCCTGGTTCTGGAAAAACTTCGCTTTTAGAAAAAACCATCGCTGACTTAAAAGGCGAAATAGAATTTTCCGTAATTGAAGGTGACCAACAAACCACCAATGACGCAGCCAGAATACACGCGTTAAACGTTCCTGTTCTTCAAATCAACACAGGAAAAGGCTGTCATCTAGATTCAGAAATGATTGCCAAATCTTTAAAAGAACTGAAACCAAAACAAAATTCTATCCTCATGATAGAAAATGTAGGAAACTTAGTTTGTCCTGCCATGTTTGATTTAGGAGAAAACCAAAGAGTAGTCATTATTTCTACCACAGAAGGAGAAGATAAACCTCTGAAATATCCAGATATGTTTTACAGTTCTAATATTTGTATTATCAATAAAATTGATTTGTTGCCATACTTAAAATTTGATGTAGAAAAACTGAAAGAAAACACCAAAAAAGTAAATCCAAATATCCAATTTTTTGAAGTTTCAGCTACTTCAGGAGAAGGAATGGAAGCTTGGTATGAGTTTTTAAGAAGCAAAATTGTAAAATCGTAAAATCTCGAAAGAATTATTTTTTACAGTTTTACAACTTTACAAATCATCAACTTAACAAAGAAAATTATGTGTTTAGCCATTCCAGGAAAATTAGAAAACATTACTTCTCAACTTGACGAAGTCTTTAGAATAGGAAGTGTAGATTTTGAAGGCATCAGAAAAGAGGTAAATCTCGCTTTGGTTCCAGAAGCCAAAGTGGGTGATTATGTTCTCGTTCATGTAGGAGCAGCTATAGGAATTATAGACGAAGATGAAGCCAAAAAAACGATGGATGCCCTGAAATTAATGGGAGAAGATTTAGAATTAGAGCCAGAAAACTAGGTAATCATCACGATTTTCTTATTTTTGTTAAAACTTAGTAAGAATTTTGTGATAAAACCTAAAAATGATTCACCTAAAAAAAGCAGTTCGTTCCTTTGTGCAATCTAAATATTTAGACCTATTTGGAGCAGCATTAGTCCTCGTTATCAGTATATATAATCAATATCACCTCACTTATTATTTTCAAGGAAATGTAAAGTTCGAAGTTCCTTTTTCAGAGCAGCTCACACTCATCAAACAAGGCGCTTTTCCTCTAGGAATTTTCTCTACCATCGGAGCCGTTTTTTCTTTACTTTCTACCAGATTTGTGGGCAAACAAAATAATGTAGGCAATATTATAGGCGTTTTTACTACTATAAATTCAGGAACTATTGATTATTTTTTAGGAAATCATTCCGCAGCAATCACCTATCCTTTGACCTTTATTATCACTTATTTCGCTGTGATTAAATGGAAAAAAGGTGAAAAAATTAGAAAAATAGACTTCAACTATTACCTCATCAATAGCGTAGGTTTGGTTTTAGGATATTTATTGGTTTACATAGGAACAGAAATCTTCGGAGGAAGAGACGATTTATTGTTTTTCAACATCGTTTCTATCACTTTCGGACTTTCTTTAGGAGCCAATTTCAGTTCAGCGCTTAAATACGAGACCACGTTTTTAAGTTGGACCATTTATAACGTTGTACAGCTGATTAAAGCATTTTTACAACTGAATATTGCAAATATTGCCAAATATATTTTCTATATGATAAACGCTGCCATCACTTTGGGAGACTGGATTTGGAACAGAGATGTGAGAAAAAAAGCAGCATTATCTTAATTAAAATTTAAAAATTAAGCATCATGCCAGAAAGCATTAACCTTCAACACGGAAGCGGTGGCGAAAAAATGACCGAACTTCTTAATAATCTTATTTTTAAAAATTTAGGAAACGAAATCTTAAACAAAAAACATGATGGTGCTTTTCTAGAATTATCTGGAAGGTTAGCATTTTCTAGCGACAGTTTCGTTGTTTCTCCTATATTTTTCAAAGGAGGAAATATTGGTGAGTTGGCAGTTTTTGGGACGGTAAATGATATTTCTATGTGTGGTGCAGAACCCAAATATTTATCGCTTTCGTTTATTATTGAAGAAGGTTTTGCAATGGAAGATTTTGAAAAAATCATTCATTCTATAAAATTAGCTACCGAAAAAGCAGGTGTACAAATTGTAACAGGTGACACCAAGGTAGTAGAACGCGGAAAAGGCGATAAAATCTACATCAACACTTCTGGAATTGGTGTAATTTACAACAATGCAAAAATCGGAATTGAATACATAAAACCTAACCAATCCATCATTATCAATAGAGATATCGCTTCTCACGGAATGGCGATTATGAGCGAAAGAGAAGGTCTAAAATTCGATTCAGAAATTTTAAGCGATACTAAGAATCTCAATTTTGAAGTCAAAAAACTCATCGAAAATTTTGGAGAAAAAATTCATTTCCTACGAGATGCAACAAGAGGCGGTTTAGCTTCTGTTCTTAACGAAATTACCTCTGAAAGCAATCTCGGAATTCATCTTTTTGAAGAAAGAATTTTGGTAGAAAAACAAGTAAAAAGTGCTTGTGAACTTTTAGGTTTAGACCCAATGTATGTAGCCAACGAAGGAACTTTCTTATGCGTTTGTGACAATGAAATTGCCGAAGAAGTTTTAGAAATTTTACAAAGGGTAAACCATCACGCTTCTAAAATCGGTCACATCACCGAAGAACACGCCGGAAAAGTCATTATGGAAAGTGCGTTTGGCGGAAAACGCGTGGTAAATCCTTTAATTGGTGAGCAATTGCCTAGGATTTGTTAATATTTTTGCTTACTGCAATAAACTATCAGCAATTTATCACGTTTACTTTGTCATGTCGTAGCATCTCGAAAAATAAGTTTATTTTTAAATTAATTTAATCAAATGAAATCGTTTATAATAATACTTATTTCTACTTTTTCTATTGCAGTTTTCTCGCAAACAAAAAGAGGCAGTTTAAAACTTTCCAAAGAAGCCATTCTATTTTGGGAAATAAAAGATTTTAATAAACAAAAGCACTCCTTTAAAACTTGTAGTTTTCCTGGAGGTAAATACATTTGCGAAATTGATGGTAAAAAATGGTTCGGAAGCGACTATGGCATGACGCTTCCTAAAAATCAATTAACAAAATTGGAAATAAAAATAAAAGATAGATTCTATAAACTTGAAACATCTCAAATGTTTAATCCAAATTATTCAGGAGAATTAAGTGAAATCCAATTCAAATTAAAGAAATTTAAAAACTTCTATCGTTTATATTCATTCTTTTCTGATGGAGCAGGAAGTTATTCCGCATATTGGAAAATAGAAGAAAAATCATCCAAAAGAGAAATTCTTTCTAATGATGAAAAATACTTTGAATGGCAATTAGAAAATTAAAAATCCTCAGCTTCTATTTTCGATTTAAAATCTTCAATCGTTTCGTGGATATTTTTAAAATATTTACCTCCAGATGCATTAATATGTCCACCACCGTGGAAATGTGCTCTCGCAAACGCATTGGTATCTACATCGTCTTTGCTTCGGAAAGAAATTTTGATAAAATCTTCATATAAATCTTCCATGAAAAAAGCAGACATTTTAGTTCCCGCAATACTTAATCCGTAGTTTACAAAACCTTCTGTATCACCTTTTTCGAAACCAAATTCTTTTAATTCGTCACGTTTTAAGTAGAGAATCGCTACTTTCCCGTCTTTTACCAATTCTATTCTTCCTAAAATCAACGACAGAAGATGTAATCTAGAAACGGTATTGGTATCCCAAGTATTAGACGTAATCATAGAAGGATCAGCGCCTTTTTCTATTAAATTCGCTACAATTCTGTGCGTATCTGCAGAAGTAGAACGAAAACGAAAACCTCCAGTATCGGTCATAATTCCCGTGTAAAGACATTCTGCAACATCTTGATTTACTAAATCCTCTTTTCCCAAAGCTTCAATGAAGTGATACACCATTTGACAAGTTGCAGGAATACTGGTATTAGAATACACGAAATCGAAATGTTCTGGTTGCTGATGATGATCTATCAAGATTTTTTTTGCCCAAGATTTCGTGAGCCAATCTCCTAGCATTCCTATTCTAGAAGGAGCATTAAAATCTAAACAAAAAATTACATCTGCATGATAAATCGCTTCGCCAGCAATTTTACGTTTATATTCTGCGATGACTATTTTTTTTGCTTCAGGCATCCATTTTAGAAATTTCGGGAAATCATTCGGAACAATTATCGTAGCATCAACTCCTAAATTTTTAAGAAAATGTTTTAAACCAAGACTACTCCCAATTGCATCACCATCTGGATTGTAATGTGTGATAATCACTACATTTTTATTCGGTTGCAAAAGGCTTTTGATTTCTGTAAGTTGGTTTTCTGTAAACATTGTAAAAATTTATGATGCAAAGATAATTTTTTTACTTCAAAATCCCGAAACCTCAAAGATGATGTTTGAACGCTCAACATTTATAAAATGATTTTCAGAATTATATTAAACAAAATTAGAAGGCTTTTAATCCTAAAAATCACTTATAAGCACTCTTTGAGAAAAGTTTTATCTCATGGATTCAAAAAAAACTTAATTATTTCTAAAATTAATTTGCAGAAAATAAAAAAAAACATATCTTTGCAACCTCAAAAAGAAGAATAATTACGGACCCATTATAAATTGAAGTAATGAAAAGAACATTCCAGCCATCAGAAAGAAAGAAAAGAAACAAACACGGTTTCAGAGAAAGAATGTCTACTCCAAATGGTAGAAGAGTATTAGCTGCTAGAAGAGCAAAAGGCAGAAAGAGATTAACTATTAGCGACGTAAGAGCTAAGAGATAATAATTTCTTTTGATTTTATTATAAAAGACATGCTTGGAAATTTACTTTCCGAGCATTTTTTGTTGTTAAAATTTCCTTAAAATTTAGGATAAAAAAAAGGTTTTCCTTATTTTTGAAAGTTGATAAAAAAGTAAGCCTTCTTATCAACCAAAAAAAATCAACCATCATTTATAATCATTATGCCACATCATAACACCTACGGAGAAGACATTATTACGCTGCAAGACGCGAAAATTGTACAAAAAAACTTTACCGTTTTATCTCATGTGAACTTACACATTAAGAGAGGCACTTTCTGCTACCTTATTGGTAAAACAGGTTCTGGAAAGAGTTCATTGTTAAAAGTTTTGTACGGACACTTGCCTCTAAAAGAAGGAAACGGAGAAGTAGTAGGATTTGATTTACAGAAATTAAGAGCATCAGACATTCCTAACCTTAGAAGAAGACTAGGTATTGTTTTTCAAGATTTTCAATTGTTAACAGATAGAAGTGTAGAAAGAAATCTACGTTTCGTACTAGAAGCTACCGGTTGGAAGGATAAAAACCTGATGGACGACAGAATAAACGAGGTTCTAGACAGCGTAGACATGAAAACGAAAAAGCACAAAATGCCTCACGAACTTTCTGGTGGTGAACAACAGCGTATTGCTATTGCAAGAGCTTTACTGAATCACCCTGAACTGATTCTAGCAGACGAACCTACTGGAAACCTAGACCCAGAAACTTCTAACGATATTATGAATTTATTAAAAAAAGTATCTTTAGAAAGAAACTGTGCAGTTCTGATGGCCACTCACGATTATCACATGATACAAAATTTCCCTGGAGAAGCGATTAAATGTGAAGATGGCGGAGTTAAGGTAATGAATACCGTAGAACTTTTTGAATAAATATTATTTTCCAAAAACATGAAACTCTTTTGTGAGTTCTAAATATTGGTCCGAGTATTTTCTCGGACTTTTTTCTATAGTAAAATCTAAAATTTCTAACGTAGATTTTTTCTTAGAAAATTCCAAAACATTTCGTTTTAAAACACCATTTTCAATACCGAAAACATTCACTTTCCTTACCAAATGCAAATCAAAATCTTGCGCTAAGCTTTCAAATTCTTGTGCAGATTCCGAAGGAATAATAACCGAAAAAACTCCTTCTGAAGACAAAACCTCAGCTGTTTTCTGTATTAAATCTCTAAAAGTAAGTTCTACTTGCTGCCTCGCTAAAATATCTTTCACAGAATTATTTTCCTCGAAAAAAGGTGGATTACAGACCACAAAATCATATTCTTTTTCCGATGCAAAAGTTTTAAAATCTTGATGAAAAACTTGCAACCTTTCTGAAAACGGAGAATTTTTAAAATTCTCTTGAGCCAATTTCACCGCATCTTCATTTAAATCTAAAGCAGTAATCTCAGCATTTGCATTTCGCTGAGCGAGCATTAGAGAAATCAAACCTGTCCCAGTCCCTACTTCTAAGATTTTCTGAGCGTTTTCAACTTGACACAAAGCTCCCAGCAAAACACCGTCTGTTCCTACTCGGAAAACATTTTCATGCTGTAAAATATCAAATTTTTGAAATCGGAAAGGTTTCATTTTAAAGGAATATAGTAAATGAGAAAAGTAAAAAAGTTAAACGTTGGTTGGAAGAATAATCGTGAATTTAGTTCCTTTTCCTTCTTCGGATTTCACAGAAATATCGCCTTTATACTCTTCTATCATTTTTTTGACCATGGTCAACCCTAATCCCATTCCAGAATTTTTGGTTGTAAAATTAGGCTCGAAGATTTGCTCTAATTTATCTTTAGGAATACCAATTCCGTTATCTTCTATAGCAATGATTATTTTTTTGTTGAAAAGTTCTGCATCTATATTGATAATGGATTTTCTTTTTTCAGAAACGGCTTGTTTTGCATTGGTAATCATATTGGTAAAAATCCTAGAAAGATAAATTCTATCCATTCTCACAGGCATCAAATCTTTATTCGCATGGAAATAAATATTACCATCATCATTGAAAACTCTTACCAAATTTTCTAATTCTTCTTTTAGGTTAAAGGACTCATCATTTTTGGGAGGCAACTTGGCAAATTCTGAAAAAGCACTTGCTACAGTGGCTACTAAATCAATCTGATCTACCAAACTTCGACTTAAATTTCTGACTTTTTGATCAATTTCTGGGTCATTTTTATCAAATTTTCTCTCAAAATTCTGAATGAGCAACTTCATTGGAGTGAGCGGATTTTTTACTTCGTGAGCAACTTGTTTTGCCATTTCTCTCCATGCTTCTTCTCTTTCTTTATTAGCCAAAAGCATTTTTTGGTCTTCAATTTGGTAAATCATTTTGTTATATGATTTCACCAAACCGCTCAACTCATCATTTTGAAAATATTTAATCGGTTTCATTTCTCTACCAAAAAGCGTAGTTCTGGTAATGAGTTCTGAAATTCTTGTAATCGTTTTGGTCAAATTTTTAGAAATTACCCAACTTAGCCAGATACTCAACAAAACGAGAAAAAGATTGACCAATATTATATATTGTACATATTTATTAAATGCACTTGCATAAATATTGTTATTATGATAAAAAGGAAAATAAACAATCGCAATAGGCTCTAACATATTATTCTTAAGTATCATGTAAGAAGAGGTAACATCGCTTCCTACTTTATCGTCATATTCTTGTACATCTACTCTTTTGTCAGACTCCAAAACATTCATTAACGTTTCATGAGGAATTTTTTTCTGCGCTACAAGATTCAGTTCTTTATTGGAAACCAAATAATTGCCTTGTAAATCATAAAGAATTACATCATGCTTATTGATATCTGAAATCTCGTAAATTTCGTTTTGGAGAATATTGACTAAATCTTTGTCTTGAGTAATATTAGTATGGCTTACTGCGTAATCTAGCGTTTTCATTAATGCTTCAAACTTATTTTGCATTTCTGTAACGCTCTGTTCATCTGTAGATTTTTTGATGATAAGATAAGACATAGCTGTAGAACCTATGATACTGAAAAAACAGACTACCATAAATCCTATAAAAATTTTAGTTCTTAAGCTATAGCTATGTAATGCCATCTTTTATCTCTTCATAAGCTTGGCTACATATTTTCCAATAATATCGAATTCTAAATTTACACGGTCTCCCACTTTTAAAGTATTCATATTGGTATGTTCCCAAGTGTACGGAATTATCGCCACAGAAAACTGATTTTCTTTGCTATCAGCAACAGTCAAACTAATTCCATTTACAGTAATAGAACCTTGCGGAACTGTGGTAAAAGAACCATCTTCTTCGTAAGTGAATGTTAAATAATAACTTCCGTTAATATTTTCGATAGCAACAATTGAGCCAGTTTTATCTACATGACCTTGTACAATATGACCATCTAATCTGCCATCCATTTTCATACAACGCTCTAAGTTTACTATGCTTCCTACTTTCAATTCGCCCAAATTGGTTTTTTCTAGCGTCTCATTAATCGCTGTAACCGTGTACAAATCACCATCTATTGATTCTACAGTAAGACAACAACCATTATGCGCTAAACTCTGGTCTACTTTAAGTTCTTGTGTAAAAGGACCGCTAAAAGTAAAGACAACATTAGTCCCTTGTTTTTCCAATTTTTCTACCTTTCCTGTCGCTTCAATTATTCCTGTAAACATATTTTGTTTATATAAGTTAAAGTTTAAAAATATTAGATTAAAGATTTATAAATTAAAAATCACTAAATTTGTGACAATCTTTTTTTAAAATTCAAAGATAATTAAAAATGAATTCTAAACACCATAAAATTAAGGTAGGAATTTCAGTGGGAGATTTTAACGGAATAGGCGTAGAAATCATCCTAAAAGCACTGAAAGACAAAAACATTACTGACTTTTTCACGCCAGTAATTTTCGGGTCGGGAAAATTATTTTCTTACCAAAAAAATGTGTTTAAGATTAACACCACTTTTAATTATGTACAAACTGCTAAAGAAGCCGCTAATGGAAAACTCAACATTGTAAATCTCTGGAAAGACAATGTGAATGTAGACTTCGGGACACCCACCGAAGAATCTACTAAAATGGCAATAGATTCTCTAGAGGCTGCTACAGATGCTTTAATGAAAGGAGAAATAGATGTTTTGGTAACCGCACCTATCAATAAAGACGAGATGATGAAGCAAGGCTTCAAACATGCTGGTCATACTGGTTATTTTGAAGAAAAATTTGGCAAAAAAGGACTTATGTTCCTAGTAACCGAAAAATTAAAAGTTGCAGTTTCTACGCATCACATTCCTGTTTCAGAAATTTCTAAAAATATTTCTAAACAAAAAATAAAGGAACAAGTAAGAGTTCTCAACCAATCATTGATTGAAGATTTCTGCATCCAAAAACCGAAAATTGCTATTCTAGGCCTTAATCCTCATGCTGGAGACGGCGGTGCAATTGGCAAAGAAGAAATAGAAATTATAGAACCTGCTATCAAAGAATTATTTGACGAAGGAATTTTAGCTTTTGGCTCTTTCCCTGCAGACAGCTTCTTCCAACCAGAGAAATACAATTCATTTGATGCTGTTTTGGCAATGTATCATGACCAAGGATTAGCTCCTTTTAAAACATTAGCTTATGAAGAAGGCGTAAATTACACTGCTGGATTGCCTTTCATCAGAACTTCACCAGATCACGGTGTAGCGTATGACATTGCAGGTAAAAATTTAGCAGATGAGCAATCTTTTTCTGAGGCAATTTTTACAGCGATTAAAATTTTTAAAAATAGAAATGAGTATCAAGACCTCATAGAAAACCGCTTGAAACCAAGAGTTTTAGCCCATGACAATGGCATAGATGAAGATTTGCCAGAAGAAAATGAATAAAACTTTTGTTATTTAAAAAAATTAACTTATTTTTGCACACCATTTTTTATGGACAAATTTAGAAATTATGACGTAGCATTTTCAGGGCTTAAGACTGGAAAGCACGAATTTAAATTTGAAGTAGAACAAGCGTTCTTTGATTTATTCGAGACTGAACAAGAGTTTTCAGGCGCTAAAATAGACGTAGATGTACTATTAGAAAAGCACTCTACATTTTTAGATTTCCTGATTAAAGTTCATGGAACAGTAAATTTAGTTTGTGACATCACCAGCGAAACATTTACTCATTCTATAGAAAACGAAATAAAATTCTTGGTAAAATTCGGAGAAGAATATGATGATAGTAATGAAGAAGTAATTACCATCCCACAAGGAGATAGTGCTTTTAACATTTCTCAGGCAATTTACGAAGCAGTAATATTATCTATTCCTATGAAAAAAATCTCTCCTAATGTAAAAGAAGAAGATTTTGAACTCATCGAAAAATTCAGTCCCAAAGAAATTGAAGAAGAAGAAACCCACGAAATAGACCCTCGTTGGGAAGCTTTGAAAAAATTAAAAGACAAAAAATAGAAATCTTACATAAAGTTTAAAGAATTACAAAATGGCACATCCTAAAAGAAGACAGTCATCTACTAGAAGAGATAAAAGAAGAACTCACTACAAAGCTGTGGTTCCTCAATTAGCAAAAGATGCAACTACAGGTGAATTACACTTGTATCACAGAGCACATTGGCATGAAGGAAAACTATACTACAGAGGAAAAGTAGTATTAGAGAAACAAGTAGAAACTACTGAAGACTAAATAAGAAAAAGCGTAGCTTTTTTCTTTTCGATAAAAAAACCATTCTCTTTTTATGAAAAATTGAATGGTTTTTTGTTGTTTTATTACTATATTTGAAGCCGTAAAAAATTATATATATGGACTCTAAAGAATTATTAAATCTTATAAGATTCGTAGCAAAAGCTGGTGTTTCTGAAGTGAAATACAAAACAAAAGATTTCGAAATCAACATAAAAACTCCACTTGCTGGTAGTGAAGCAGTAAGTTATGTACCTCAACCTGTAGCTTATCAAGCTCCTGCTGCTGCACCAGTTGCCGCTCCAGTTGCTGCACCTGCTGCTGAAACAAAAACTGAATCAACTTCTGATGACAGCAAATACATCACCATTAAGTCTCCTATGATTGGTACTTTCTACAGAAAACCATCTCCAGACAAAGATGTATTCGTAAATGTAGGTAGTGAAGTAAAAAATGACTCAGTGGTTTGTGTAATCGAAGCAATGAAATTATTCAACCAGATTGAAGCAGAAGTTTCTGGTAAAATTGTTAAAATTTTAGTAGATGACGCTTCTCCTGTAGAATATGACCAACCATTATTCTTAGTAGACCCATCATAAGTAATTTTAAATTATAAATTATAGATTTTAAGTGAATCTTTTTCATTTTAAAATAATTTAAAATTCAAAAATTTAAAATTTAAAATTTCTAAAAAGATGTTCAAAAAAATATTAATTGCCAATCGTGGAGAGATTGCTATGAGGATTCTTCGTACTTGTAAAGAGATGGGAATCAAAACAGTAGCAGTTTACTCTACTGCAGACAAAGACAGCTTGCATGTAAGATTCGCAGACGAAGCTGTTTGTATAGGACCACCTGTAAGTAAAGATTCTTATCTCAAAATTTCTAATATCATTGCTGCTGCAGAAATTACCAATGCTGATGCTATCCATCCTGGTTACGGATTCTTATCAGAGAATGCAAATTTCTCAAGAATTTGTCAAAAAAATGGAATAAAATTCATTGGTGCTACTCCAGAGCAAATAGAAAAAATGGGAGACAAAGCTACGGCTAAATCTACCATGAAGGAAGCTGGCGTTCCTTGCGTTCCTGGTTCTGATGGCTTAGTTCCTAACTATGAAACCGCTGCTAAATTAGCCGAAGAAATTGGCTATCCTGTAATGATTAAAGCTACAGCTGGTGGTGGTGGAAAAGGAATGCGTGCTGTTTGGAAAGCAGAAAACCTAAGAGATTTATGGGATTCTGCCGTACAAGAAGCTACTGCAGCTTTCGGAAATGGAGGTATGTATATGGAAAAACTTATTGAAGAGCCAAGACATATTGAAATTCAAATTGCTGGAGACCAATATGGTAAAGCATGTCACCTTTCGGAAAGAGATTGCTCTGTTCAGAGAAGAAACCAAAAACTAACTGAAGAAACTCCATCTCCATTCATGACCGAAGAATTGAGAGAAAAAATGGGAGAAGCTGCCGTAAAAGCTGCAGAATATATTGGTTATGAAGGTGTAGGAACTATAGAATTCTTAGTAGACAAACATAGAAATTTCTATTTTATGGAAATGAATACTAGAATTCAAGTAGAGCACCCTATTACTGAACAAGTAGTAGATTTTGACCTGATTAGAGAGCAAATTTTATTAGCTGCTGGTCAACCAATTTCTGGAAAAAATTACTATCCAAAATTACATTCTATAGAATGTAGAATTAATGCAGAAGATCCTTTTAATGATTTCCGTCCGAGTCCTGGAAAAATTACTGAATTAAACATTCCTGGAGGTCACGGAGTAAGAGTAGATACTCACGTTTACAAAGGATATACCATTCCTTCTAACTACGACTCTATGATTGCTAAAATTATTACTACAGCACAAACTAGAGAAGAAGCAATTGCAAAAATGAAACGTGCATTAGAAGAATTCTATATCGCAGGAATTAAAACGACTATTCCTTTCCATAGACAATTGATGGAGCATCCTGATTATCTTGCAGGAAACTACACTACTAAATTTATGGAAGATTTCGTAATGGATAAGTCATACGATAATATTGTATAAAATGTAACCAAATACATTCTAAAGTTGTCTTGAAAAAGGCAACTTTTTTTATTGAAGAATTCTAAAATTAAAATGTAAATTTGTAAAAATTCAATAATACATTTATGTCTACAAAAAACGCTCAATACTATATAGATTTAGAAGATAAACATGGTGCTCACAACTATCATCCGCTTCCTGTTGTATTAGATAAAGGAGAAGGTGTATATGTTTGGGATGTGGAAGGGAAACAATATTTTGATTTCCTATCGGCATACTCTGCTGTAAATCAAGGACATTCTCACCCAAAGATTGTAAAAGCACTTACAGACCAAGCTCAGAAACTTTCTCTTACTTCTAGAGCGTTCTACAATTCAAACTTAGGAGAATACGAGAAAAAAATCACTTCTCTTTTTGGATTTGACAAGGTTCTCCCGATGAATTCTGGCGCAGAAGCAGTAGAAACTGCCATTAAACTTGCTAGAAAATGGAGTTACGAAGTCAAAGGAATTAAAGACGGATATGCTAAAATAATCGTTTGTGAAAACAACTTCCACGGAAGAACTACCACCATCGTTTCTTTTTCTAATGACAAAGATGCACACAATAATTACGGACCTTTTACACCCGGATTTTTAAGAATTCCATACAACGATATTGAAGCACTAGCTAAGGTTTTAGAAGATGAAGCAGAACACATCGCCGCATTTTTAGTAGAGCCTATTCAAGGAGAAGCGGGTGTATATGTTCCAGATGAAGGATATTTAAAAAATGCTTCAGAATTATGTAAAAAACATAATGTTCTATTCATTGCAGACGAAGTCCAAACGGGTATTGCTAGAACAGGAAAATTAATTGCTTGTCATCATGAAAATGTTCAGCCAGATATTCTTATCTTAGGGAAAGCACTTTCTGGAGGAATGTATCCTGTTTCTGCTGTATTGGCAAATGATAAGATTATGCAAGTTATTCATCCAGGTCAACATGGTTCTACTTTTGGAGGAAATCCATTGGCTTGTGCAGTAGCAGTAGCAGCTTTAGATGTAGTAGAAGAAGAAAAACTATCAGAAAGAGCAGAAGAATTAGGGAAATTTTTCCGTGCAGAAATTCAAAAAATTATTTCAAAGACAGATTTGATTTATCAAGTAAGAGGAAAAGGCTTATTGAATGCTATTTTGGTGAATGACACTCCAGAATCACCTACTGCATGGAATCTTTGTTTGCAATTTGCCGAAAATGGTTTATTAGCCAAACCTACTCATGGCAACATTATAAGACTTGCTCCACCATTGGTAATTACCAAAGAACAACTGTTAGAATGTGTAGCCATTATAGAAAAAGTAATCTTGAATTATAAAAAATAAAAAAATCCCGAGCATTTCGGGATTTTCTATTTTAATTTCTTTCGTAATCGTCTTCTATTCTTACGATATCATCTTCGCCAAAATAAGTTCCAGTTTGTACTTCTACAAAAACTAAAACTTTATCACTGCGATTCTCTATTCTATGTTTAGCTCCTTGAGGAATAAAAATACTCTGCCCATATTGTAAGAAATTTTCTTCTCCATCTAATACTACTACCGCCTCTCCTTCTACTATTGTCCAAAATTCTTGACGATGATGATGGTACTGATAAGAAAGTCTTTGATTAGGCAAAACTTCTATTCGCTTTAATTTAAAATTAGGCTCATCTTGTAATACAAAATATTTTCCCCAAGGTCTTTCTCCAACTTCTAGCATACTTTTAAATTTAAATTAGAATGCAAAATTAAGAAATAAAAATTTTAGGTGCTGTATAATAATCAGAAAACTATAAAAATCGTAAATTTGCAACTTAAAATTTCTAAAAAATGAGCAAAGTAAGAGTGCGTTTTGCACCAAGTCCGACTGGACCTTTACATTTAGGTGGTGTAAGAACAGCGTTATATGATTATCTTTTTGCCAAAAATCAAGGTGGAGATTTCGTGCTGAGAATAGAAGATACAGATACAGCAAGATATGTAGAAGGAGCAGAAGAATATATTATGAAGGCTCTAGAATGGTGCGGTATTATCCCAGATGAATCCCCTATTCATGGAGGAAATTATGGACCTTATAGACAATCAGAAAGAAGAGATATTTACGACAAATACACCGCAGAAATTCTGAAAACGGATTATGCGTATATTGCTTTTGACACTCCAGAAGAATTAGAAAAAGTAAGAGCAGAATACGAAGCAAAAGGCGAAGTTTTTTCATACAATAACTTCACCAGAAATATTATGAGAAATAGTCTTACACTTTCTGAACAAGAAACTCAGGAACTCATCAATCAAAAAGTTCCTTACGTAGTAAGATTTAAAATGCCGATTGATAGAATTGTAAATCTAGAAGACATCATCAGAGGAAAATCTTCTGTAAACACCAATACTCTAGACGATAAAGTTTTGGTGAAAAATGATGGAATGCCTACCTATCACTTCGCCAATATTATTGACGACCACGAAATGGAAATCACTCACGTCATTCGTGGTGAAGAATGGCTTCCTTCAATGCCTTTACACGTTTTATTATATGAAGCAATGGGTTGGACTGCTCCAGAATTTGCCCACCTTTCTCTGATTCTAAAACCAGAAGGAAAAGGAAAATTAAGCAAAAGAGACGGCGCAAAATTTGGATTCCCAGTATTCCCGATGAATTTTTATGACGAAGCAACTGGCGAAACATATAAAGGTTACAAAGAAGAAGGTTATTTGCCAGAAGCTTTTGTAAATTTCTTGGCGCTTTTGGGCTGGTCACCTTCAGACGATAAAGAAATCTTAAGCCTAGAAGAAATGGCTGCAGAATTTGATTTGCATAAAGTTCACAAAGCGGGCGCAAGATTTTCTAAAGAAAAAGCAGAATGGTTTAATCATCAATATCTTCAGAGACATTCTAATGAAGAGCTTTTAGAAAGTTTTAAAAATTTAGAAGAATCCAAAAACATCAATCTTTCAGACGAAACATTATTAAAAATCATTGGCTTGATGAAAGAAAGAGCCACTTTCGTGAAAGATATTTATGCTCAAGGAAAATTCTTTTTCGAAGCACCTGCTTCATATGATGAAAAAGCGGTAAAAAAAGCTTGGAATGAAGAAACAGCTTCCATCATGACTGAACTTTCAGAAAAATTAAACACTACAGAATTCAAATCCGAAATTTTGAAGGAAGAAATTCATCATTTAGTAGAAGAAAAAGGTTTAGGTTTTGGGAAAGTTATGATGCCACTTAGACTCGCTCTAGTAGGGGAATTAAAAGGACCAGACGTGCCAGATTTATTAGAAATTTTGGGCAAAGAAGAAAGTTTAACAAGGCTAAAATTAGCCATAGAAAAAATAAAATAATTCTTTCAAACAAGAAATTTTACTACATTTGAAGGATTAATTCTAAACAAAAATGGAATATTTAGATTTTGAATTACCAATTAAGGAGTTAATGGAACAATACCAAACTTGTTCTTTAGTTGGTGAAGAAAGCGGTGTAGATATGAAATTGGCTTGTAGCCAAATTGAAGACAAAATCATCGAAAAGAAGAAAGAAATCTACGGAAATCTTACGCCTTGGCAAAGAGTTCAACTATCACGTCATCCAGACAGACCATACACATTAGATTTTATTAATGGAATTGTAGACAAAGATAGTTTTGTAGAATTACACGGTGATAGAAATTTTGCTGATGACCCTGCAATGGTAGGTGGTCTTGCAAAAATAGACGGTCAAAGTGTAATGATTATCGGAACTCAAAAAGGAAGAACTACTAAGGAAAGACAGCGCAGAAGATTCGGGATGAGTAATCCTGAAGGTTACAGAAAAGCGTTGAGATTAATGAAATTGGCAGAAAAATTCAGAATTCCTGTTGTTACTTTCATTGATACTCCTGGAGCTTATCCTGGTTTAGAAGCCGAAGAAAGAGGTCAAGGTGAAGCCATTGCTAGAAACATCTATGAAATGTGCCAAATGAAGACGCCTATTATCACCATTATCATTGGAGAAGGTGCTTCTGGTGGTGCTTTAGGAATTGGCGTAGGAAATAAAGTATACATGCTAGAAAATACTTGGTATTCTGTAATTGCACCAGAAAGTTGCTCTTCTATTTTATGGAGAAGCTGGGAGCACAAAGAAACTGCTGCCAATGCATTAAAACTTACTCCACAAGATATGCTAAAAGAGAAAATTATCGATGGTATTATAGAAGAACCACTTGGTGGAGCTCATTATGACCCACAAATAGCTTATAATAATGTGAAGAAAAATATTTTAACCAATATTAAATCTCTCAAAAATTTCACTGGTGATGAATTAGTAAATCACAGACAAGAGAAATTTATTGCAATGGGTAGATTTGTAGGTTAATTTTTCTAAAAATATTGAAATAAAAAAGTCAGAAATTATTTTCTGACTTTTTTTGCTGCATTCAAGTTGATTTCTAAATCTTGTGTTATGTTTTTTACCGATGCGTATTGTGCATTACAAATCATCGTGGTAATTCTGTACGTTCCTTTCTGCACCAGAATATAATTCTCACCCATTTTAGGAACATCTAGATTATAGAATTTTTTTCCTTCGAATTTTACAATGAGGTTACATTCAGATTTATTTCTAATCAAAACGTAAGCATCTTTTTTGTTGGGGTCATTATTAAATAAATGCGTAAGAACTTCGGCAGTACGTTTTGCTTTAGCATCTGGTTCTCCTTTTGCCTCACTTTTTTCTACCTGTTTTTCTAATTTCTCGGTATTCAGCGGTTGTATACTCGGTTTAGCGGCTGCATTTCCACTCCCAGTCATACTGTTTAGCTTTCTTTGAAGAAAAGGAGTGTTTTTATTATTAGGATACTTTTTAATAAATTCTGCAATCACATTAGGGTCTTTACTCAGCATTGCTTTGTCTAATTCCTGAGAAGTTTGCGAAAACGAAAAGGTGGAAAAGACCAGCAAAATAAGAAGTAAAAGTTTGTTTTTCATTTCAGTTTATTATCAATTATTTTTAGAAATATAACGCAAAAACCCTATTTTTAGTTTACACGAAATTTCATATCTTTGCAAATCAAAATTTATACCACAATAATAAACAAAAAATTTCAATTATGTATACACCAGTTGCTGCAGACGTAGCTAAACTTAGAAACACAACAGGTGCAGGTATGATGGACTGCAAAAAAGCGCTTACAGAAGCTGAAGGAGATTTCGAAAAAGCTATTGAAATCCTTAGAAAAAAAGGACAAAAAGTAGCTGCTAACAGAGCAGATAGAGAATCTACAGAAGGAGCTGTAATTGCTAAAGTAAATGCTGACCACACTGCAGGTGTTGTAATCGCATTAAACTGCGAAACTGACTTCGTTGCTAAAAACGAAAGCTTCGTAAAATTAGCTCATGATTTCGCTGAAAGAGCGCTTAATTTTGACTCTAAAGAAGATTTCTTAGCTTCTGACTATAATGGTATTTCAGTTGCTGAAAAATTAATTGAACAAACAGGGGTAATCGGTGAAAAAATTGAAATCGGTGCTTTTGAAAAATTAGCAGGTGATTTCGTAGGTTCTTACATCCACGCTGGTAATAAAATTGCTACGCTTACTTCTCTTTCTGCTAATGTAGAAGGTGCAGAAGATGCTGCTAAATCTGTAGCAATGCAAGTTGCTGCTATGAACCCAATCGCTTTAGACGAAACTCAAGTTTCTCAAGAAGTTATTGACAGAGAATTAGAAATCGAAAGAGATATCTTAACTAAAGAGGGAAAACCTGCAAACATTATTGACAATATCCTTAAAGGAAAAATGCAGAAATTCTACAAAGAAAACACTTTAGTACACCAAGCTTTCATTAAAGATGGAGGTATGTCTGTAGCTGATTTCGTAAAATCTGTAAACGGAGATTTAAAAGTAACAGGATTCAAGAGAGTTGCTCTTTCTTAATTCTTTTTAAATACTTAACTCATAAAAAACTCTGTAAGAAATTCTTACAGAGTTTTTTTTATGCATTATTGATAATAATAAAGTAAATTTGCTGTCCATTTTATAAAAATGAATTCGTCTAAGAATCTTAGTTTCATATTATTACTATTCATCACGTTCATTAATGCTCAATACATTAATGTAAACACTTCTTTTACGGCAAATGACTTAGTTGATAAGCTTATTGGCACCAATAACACTTGTTTATCTGTGTCTAATGTTTCAGTAACCGGTTACAATTCTGGAGGAATAAAAAGTTACGGGTACGTAAATGCCAATAGTTCTGGATTCGAAATAAGCGAAGGAATTCTTCTTACTTCTGGAGATGCTGCCAATTCTCCTGGTTCATTTACAGGAATTCAAAGTTTTGGAAATAATTCTGGATGGAATGGAGACAATGATTTAGAAACTGCTGCAGGAATTTCTAATACTACCAATGCTACTATTTTGGAATTTGATTTTATTCCGAATACCAATAAAATTAGTTTTGATTACATGTTTCTTTCGGAACAGTATTTAAGACAAGGCGATCCTGGAACTTGCGGTTATACAGATGGATTTGCATTTTTAATTAAAAAAACTACAGACGCCAACTATAAAAATTTAGCACTCGTTCCTAACACCAATATTCCGATTACTTCGGAAACCGTAAGAGGACCTGGAGGAAGATGCCAAGAAAGCAATTCACAATATTTTGGACATTATAATCCCAATGGAAGTTCCACAAGTTTTAACGGACAAACTGCTATTCTCACCGCAGAAACAGACGTAATTCCCGGTACTAAATACCATATAAAACTTGTGATTGCAGACCAAGGAAACGGTTTATACGATTCTGGAGTGATTTTAAAAGCTGGAAGTTTTGTTGGCAGCAAAGATTTAGGACCAAACAGATTGATTTCAACCAATAATCCGCTTTGTGAAGGAAGCACTTTAACTTTAGATGCTACTGTTTCTGGCGCAACTTATCAATGGTATCAAAACGGAAATATATTATCTGGAGAAACTTCTGCAACTTATACTGTAACTTCGGAAGGCAAATATGAAGTGAATATTTCATCTTCCAGCTGTAATTTAAGAGGCTCTATCACCGTAGAATATATTGAAAAAGCTAAAGTAGCCCCAAAAACTTTCACGAATTGTGACACTAATTTTGACGGAAATATTCCAATTAAATTAGATGACTTAAATGCTACTATTTTTACCAATTACAAACCTGAATTTGTAGTAAAATATTATCAAAATTTAACAGATGCTACTCTTGGTAACGCCAATACTTTGCCCAATAATTGGTCTTACAATACAGACACTACCATTTATGTAAGAGTAGAAAACGGTGTTTGCACTCCAGAAATCCAACCTATTCAATTTATTTTCGGGAATAAAATTTCAGTGACTAATTATTCTACCACTATTTGTGATGGCGATTTTAACAATACAGAAGCGGTAAATCTAGTGACTTATCTAACTCAACTAACCTCAGAAACTGGATATACACACCAATTCTACCTCACCAAAAATGATGCAGATTCAGAACAAAATTCTATTTCTTCTTCACAGAATTTAACCGCAACTACTACTTTCTATGTAAGAATAAAAAAATCTGGAATTTGTGATAATATTGCAGCTCTTACGCTTAATTTCGGGCAACCCAATAAATCTACTACACTTCCAGCTCAAGTTACCGTCTGCGAAGGAAGCACCACCATATTAGATGCAGGAACTGGTTTCTCTTCTTATCTTTGGAGCAATGGAGCCACAACTCAAACCATTACTGTAGGAAAAGGAGATTATTCCGTAGTTTTGACTTCTCCAAATTCGTGTACTTTTACTCCAAATGTAAAAGTTGTAGAATCTCCAAAAGCGATTGTAGATATTTCTAAATTCAATACTACCATTTGTGACCAAAATTTAGATGGAACCATTGAAGTAAATCTCAACAATGTTACTTCTGCAATTCTTCTAAATCCAGGAATTTACAGTCTAAAATATTATGCAAACGCTACAGATGCAAATGCTGGAAACTCAAATATTTTAAATAATTCTTGGTCTTTCTCTACAG
>CAZHCK010000014.1:0-41621 GCA_964530915.1 uncultured Cloacibacterium sp.
GAATAAAATCGTATCTTTTAAATTAAATTATTTTTTTTTGCAATCTGAACTGCTTCTAACTTATTATGAACCTGTAATTTAGCGTAAATATTTTCCACATGTTTTCTAATGGTTCCTTTAGAAAGGATGAGATTTTCTGCAATAGCATCATATTTTAATCCTTTGCTCAATTGTTCCAAAACCTGAATTTCTCTTGCGGTAAGGGTAATTTTTTCTTTTTCTTCTTCCGTTTCGAAAACTTGTGGTTCTCTGAGCAATTTCAATGTTTTCAGCGCAATAGATGGCGTCATAGCTGCACCACCAGAAAGCGTTTCCTTGATGGAATTGTATAATTCTTGAGGATTAATTTCTTTCAGCAAATAACCATCAGCTCCAGCTTTGATGGATTTAAAAATTTTTTCATCATTATCAAAAACCGTAAGCATTAAAATTTTGATGTGTGGATAACGCTTTTTCACTTCAGCAGTTGTTTCTACTCCATTCATTTCTGGCATTTCTATATCCATCAAAATCAAATCTAAGTTGGAGTTTTTTTCTAATTTTTGGAGCAATTCTTTTCCGTTCAGAGATTTTGATTTAATTTCTACATCTTCAAAAAAAGACAGTTTCTCTTGAACCGTTTTTTGCAAAAAAAGATTATCGTCTACTATCGCTATCTTTATCATTGTCCTTTATTTATGAGTTACGAGATACGGGTTGCGAGTTATAAAACTCTACAATTCTCCCATTCTACAATTCTATTTCTTTAAAATTTCAGCAGTTCTACATTTACGCTGGTTCCTCTCCCAATTTCTGAATGAATTACAAAATTCCCCCCGATTTCTTCCATTCGTTTTTTCATATTGAGCAACCCATTTCCTATATCAACATTTTCGGTATCAAAACCTTTTCCATCGTCTTTGATTTCAATTTTTAAACCTTCCTGAAATTTTTCTGCATTGATGACGATATGATGAGCATTGGCATATTTCATGGCATTATTTACAGACTCCTGAATCGTTCTGTATAAATTTACGCCTACCAAAGAAGAAAATTTCAGGTTTTTTAGATTTTCATCAATGCTGAAATTGAATAAAATATTTTGATTGGCAGATTGCGCTTGTTCCACAAAATTGAAAATCCTAGAACTCAAATCTTCCATGGTGAAATCTGCTTTATTCATTGCCCAAATCGTGTCTCTCAGTTCTACAATGGTATTTCTGGTAAAGTCACTGATTCTGTCTAAACGCTTTTCTACAGCAGTTTCTAAATTCGGAATTCCAAATTTTGTATTTTCTAAAGACGAAATGATAAAAGTTAATTGTGCGCCAATATTATCATGCAAATCTCGGGAGATAGACAAGCGCTGTTCTTGTAATTTATTTTGACTTTCGATTTGAGCCATTGCAGATTTCAATTCAAATTCCTGATGCTGTTGCTTGTTTTTCAATCTTTGTTGACGATAAAAAAGAAAGCCAATGATAGAAGCTAAAATCGCAAATACAATTGCCACCGAAAATTTAATTCTAGAAGTTTCTACTTCTGCTTGTTTTTGAAGCAGTTGTTTTTCTTTTTCATTGGTGTCAAATTTCACCTCTAATTCAGCAATTTTCGAATTGGTTTCCTGATTGATGAGGCTGTCTTTGAGCGCTGAAAATTTCTTGAAATTCTGCAAAGCATTTTGATGGTCTCCCAAGTTTTCATAACATTCTGAAATCTTGCGATAAGAATCTTGCGAAAGTCCTAAATACTTGTGTTTATCTGTAATTTCTGTGGATTTTTGATAAAAACCAATTGCCTTTTTGAAGTCTTTTTGCATCAAATGCAAATCTCCGAGGTAAGAGTAATTTTCTGCAATTCCTACCGTATCATTTATTTTTTTTCTAATTTCAAGAGCTTTTTGATAGTTTTCCTCCGCTTTGTCAAATTGTTTTCTGAGCACAAAAACCCCTGCAATATTATTCAAACTATAAGGAATGCCGAGTTGGTCATTAATTTTTTGTTTCAAGGCGAGACCTTTTTCGTAGTAGAAAAGTGCGCTGTCATATTCTACTTTCATTTCTTTTAGCACACCATAATTGTTATAAATGCTCAATAAGGGTTTCTGAAGGTTATTTTTTTCTGCAATTTGTTTAGATTTCTGCATGTACTGAATCGCTTTCTCTAGATTTCTTTTCTTCATTCTATAACCGAGCTCACCCCATTCTAAAGAAAGATTCTCTAAGTCGTTTAATTTCTCGAAAATGTGAATCGCTTTCAGAGAATACGCCAAATCTTTCTCATATTTCCCTTGATAATAATAGACCAAACTGAGGTTGCTGTAAGATTTTGCTTCGCCTAAGTCATAATGAATTTTGGCAGATTCCTCTGCATTTTTCAGGTAAACTTTGTCTAAAATAGCAGCATCTTTTAGCCTTACTTCAAACGGAAGATTATTAATAGAATCTATTTTTTTGCGGTTTGATTTTTGCCCAAAAGTCAAACTAAGTGTAAAAATTAATACAAAAGATAAAATTGATTTCATGCAGAGACTTTTCTAAGTCTAAATTTATAAAAATTTATGAATAATGATTTTTACAAATTTGGAGTTTAAATTTCTACCAATAAATACGAAAAAGCTCGTATATTATGACATAAAAAAGTCCGAGAATTTTCATTCTCGGACTCTACATTTTAAAAAATTTAAGTTTTATTTGAAGTCTTCTGCTGACACTTCTTTATTGACGATAACTTGACTATTGGTCATTTCCATGTTTTGTCCCATCATGGCTAATTTCAAGTTTTTAGGAAACTTAATTCCGTCTACTTCCATGTAATCTAAAATAACCATATCTCCTTTATCAGAAGTACTTTTCACCAATAAATTGGTTTTGGTGTCAAAATACAATTTTTTACCAGCACCAGCTAAAAGGTACAATTCTTTACCTTCTTCCGTTACTTTTTCTACTGTTTTGAAGTCTGCTGCATTGTAAGAAAGCACTTCGAATAGTCTTTTTTTCTTAGCTTCTTCAATTGCAGGAGCTGGTAAATCCATTCTCTGACCAGCTTGCATCATATACCCTTTTTCGCCGTCAAAAACTTGAACCATTTCTTGTCCCATAATTTTTTGAACCGCTTTAGATTTATTAGGCGCCATTTCTAAAGTAGTGGCTTCCATTTCCATGCCCATTACTTTAATCGTAGAAAGTGTTTTTACCGTTTTTACCGCTTCTAATTTAGATTTCCCACCCAAAGCTGCGGCATAATTATCAATCACTTGTTGAGCTGTTACATTTGCAGAAACCGCTGCTTTTGGAACATCTGTTTTTGAAGTTTCTACTTCTGGCATTAAAGTAAATACCATTCTGTTTTTCTCGGTTAAATACTTTTTACCAACTGCCTGTAAATCTTTTACTGTAAGTGCTTTTACTTTAGTCAAATAATTAAGAACGCTGTATTTATCACCACCTTGAGTTTGATAGTTCGTGATGTTTTGTAGCCAATAATTATTGTCTTTCATATTGGTTACATCATCATTCGCTTCGCCTTCTTTAAATTTATCTAAATCTTTTTGTTCTGGACCGTTGTCAATCATTTTTTGAAGTTCAGCCAAAGCAATTTTGGTTAATTTTTCTGCATTTTCTGGTCCACAAGGGAAATTAATGCTGAAACTGTAGCTTCCGTAAGGAACTTTGCTTAAGCTACCTCTTGCTCCACCTCCGTAAATTCCGCCTTCGTCTTCACGAAGTTTTTCGATGATTTTAATCGTAGCAACTTCACCTAAAGCTCTCATAGCAAGGTCTTCTTGCTCATTATATTTGGTTTCGCCACTGAATCTAATCATCACCATACTTTTAGGATCTTTTCCTTTTTTAATCACTTTTTCTGTAGAAGTGAAAAGAGGTCTGTATCCTAAATCTTTATACGTTTCTGATTTTTTTGTAGAAGGTAAACTTGCTAAATATTGTTCAGAAAGTTGTTTGATTTGGTTTTCATCTACATTTCCTACAAAATAGAAATGGAAGTTTCCTGCATTAGCTACTGATTTTTTGTAAATATCGTACGCTAATTTATAGCTGGTTTTTTCCCAAGCTTTAGCATCTGGTAAAATTCCGAAGAATCTAGGATTTTTCTGGTTTAAATATTTCTGAACTTCACTTTGGAAATACGTTTGAGGATTTGCCAAAAGGTTATCTAAAAATCCTTGTTGTTTAGCTTTATAAGAATTGTAGCTTGCTTCGTCATAATTTAAGTTGGTAAAATAACCATAAATCATTTGGAAAAGCGTTTCGAAATCTTTTTTGGTAGAATTTCCGTTAAATCCTGTAGAAATTCCTCCTACATAAGGCATTACAGAAACTTGTTTTCCAGAAAGGAATTTGGTAATATCATTTTTAGAATATTTATTGAACCCTGATTCTGAAAGCGCTGGAAAAGCCCATTGTGTTTTTTCGATGTCTTCATTAGAAATTAAAGAACTTCCACCTAAGCTAATCGCTGAGAAAACAATTTCGTCTTCTTTGAAATCTGTTTTTTTGTAAGTTACTTTTGCGCCATTACTTAATGTAAAAGTAGTGGTTCCCAACTTGGTATCTGCTTCGGTTTTTACAATTTTACCATTCGATTTAAAAGGTTCTACCAAAGTTTTAATGGCAGCTTTGTCTTCGTAAGGTTTTAACTGTGCATTTTTCACTTCATCTACAGTTGCCAATAACTGCGCATCTGTAGGAAGTACTGCATTTTCTTTTTTAGGACCAGTTACCACAATCACTCTGCTATCATCTTTGATGTAATTTTTCAGAATGTTATTCACTTGGTCTAAAGTTACGCTTGGCAAATATTGTTTGTGCAATTCATATTCCCATTCAATTCCCGGAATTGGCTCTTGATTAAGGAAATTTCTTACATATTCCATTACCAATCTTGCACTTTCTGTTTTATCTCTATTGTTATAAGATTTTTCTAAGTTAGAAAGGGTTTCAGATTTTGCTCTGTCTAATTCATTTTGAGAAAAACCAAATCTTTTTGCTCTTTCTACTTCTTCTAGCAGCACTTTAAGCGCATTTTTTTGTTCGCCTTCTTTGGTCATCGCATACGCTTGAAAAGCATCTTTGGTTCTCAAGAAATTGCTGTGAGAAACATATCCGAAAATAAATGGTGGCTTCTCTGAATTGGTTAATTCTTGCAAACGATTGTTCACAATGGTAGCAGCCAATTGCTCTACAATGCTTTTTTGATAATCATTTACGGTAACATCTGCTTTTGCAGGGCCATCATCTTTGATATAAAATTGCGCCGAAGACGAAGTTGCATCTGCATCTGTAGCGATAGAAATAAGTGTTTCTTTATGATTTGGCATCTCATAATCTACTCTTTTTCTAGCATTTGCAGGATTTTGATATTTGCTGAAATTGGCTTTAATTTTTTGCTCCATTTCATCTACATTAACATCTCCTACTACTACCAAAGCCATTAAATCTGGTCTGTACCAATCTTTGTGAAATCTTCTCAACGCATCTGGTTTGAAATTTTGTAGAATTTCTTTTTTACCAATCGGTAATCGGTCTGCATATCTAGAATTATAAGCTAATTTAGGAAGATATTGATCTAGCATTCTTTTGTCTGCTCCCAATCCTAAACGCAATTCTTCTAAAACTACACCTCTTTCTTTTTCTATTTCTTTATCGGTAAGTAATGCGTTAAAAGCCCAATCTTCCATTACTTTAAGTCCTGAATCTAGGTTTCCAGGCTTATCAAGAGGAACGGGTAACATATAAACGGTTTCGTCAAAACTGGTATATGCGTTAAGGTGTTGCCCGAATTTAATTCCTATAGATTGTAGAAAATCTACCAATTTATTCTCTGGGAAATTTTTAGTCCCGTTGAAATTCATGTGCTCCATGAAGTGAGCAAGACCTCTCTGGTCTTCGTCTTCATTGATAGAGCCCGCATTAATCGCTAAACGGAATTCTAGTTTTTTTTCTGGTTTTACATTTTTCTTGATGTAATACTTCATCCCGTTAGAAAGTGTGCCTGTTCTGACACTAGGATCAAGAGGAATGTTCTGTGCAAATGCATTGGCAATCAAAAAGAAAGACAACACAAAAGAAAGAATTTGTTTTCTCATGGTTTTAATTTTGATTAATAATAATTTAATTTTATAAAAATATAAAGAAAAACCTTATCCACACAAGAGAAATCAGTTAAATCTGTGTTAAAAAAAATCCGTCTCGATTTTCGAGACGGATTTATATTTCTAAGAAATTTCTAGAAAATTACTTTTGTAATTCTGCTAAAAATTCTTCGTGTGTAATTTTAGTTTCTTTTTTGCTTGCTTTTTCTAGGATAACATCTTTTAGTTTACCCATTGCAACTTCCTGAGAAATTTGTCTTACTTGCTCTTCTTGTTTTAGCATTTCTACCGCATATTTCTGAACTTCTTCTTGTGGAAGATTGTGGATTCCGTACATTGCTAATTGGTTGTTTACTAAAACTTCAGCTTGAGCTAAAACATCTGCATAATCTACTTTTACATCATAATCTTGGAATAATTTTCCTTCGATGATTTGATTTTTGATGATAGATTTTTCTGCTTCAAGAATTTCTTTAGCCTGTTCTTCAGAAGTGATGTTTGGATTAGAGAATAGTAACCATTTTACTAAGAATGCTTCTGGTAACTGAACTTCAGTTTTTTCAGAAACGTTTTCTAATACTTTATTCACAAAGTGAATATCAGCATTTTGTTGGAAATATTCGTCTAATTCAGTTTTTACTCTTGCTTTTAATTCCTCTTCAGAATTAATGTTTCCTTCACCATATACTTTATCAAATAATTCTTGATCTAGTGGTGCTAGGTTTAATTTATAGATTTCTGTAACGGTAGCTTCTAAATCTTCATGATGAATGTGACCTAGTTCATGCTCGTTGTAATTTAAATCTTTAGCCAAAGTTTCGTTTTCAGTTAACTGAGTTTTAGTTAACTTCACTACATCACCTACTTTGTGAGATTTTACCAAACCGAAAGCTTCTTTTTGCTCAGCAGAAACTACTACATTTTTCGGCGGATGATTGTGCTCTCCTTCTGCATCAGCTTCTACTACTTGTGCGATAGAAAGTGCTACATAAGAATCTTTAGTCGCTTTATCTTGAGCATCTTTATCAGCAAATCTTTTTTGCATGTTTTCGATGCTTTGGTTGATTTCTTTATCAGTAGCTTCTACTTTATAGTGAGGAGCTTCGTAAGAAGATAAATCAATATTAAAATCTGGCTCAAAACCAACTTCGAAACCTACAGAAACTTCTTCTGCATTGTAATCTAGTTCGTTCATAGGAACTGGAACTGGCTGACCAACTAATCTTAAATTGTTTTCGTTTACATAGTTGTTCAATGCTTCAGAAATTTGTTTGTTAATTTCTTCAAAAGCAATACCCGCTTCAAATTGTTTTCTAACCATGCTCAATGGAACTTTTCCTTTTCTGAAACCAGGAACAGTAGCATTTTTAGCATAATTGATCAGTTGTTTTTCAACTTTATCTTTGTAATCAGATTTATTTAAAGTTACTGTAAGCAAAGCACTTACTTCGTCATGATTGGTTCTTGTAACATTCATCTTGTTAAAAATTTTGAGTTGCAAAAATAGTGTTTTTTTATGAAAACAGAAAGCATTTTTTATAGGTAAATTTTCCTTATAAAAAGTCGATTCGCTTTACCGAGAATTTTATCATCTCAAGAAAGTAATTTTCTTAGATTTTTAGAAATTCATCATCAGTTTCACACTGAAATTTCTGCCCATGTTAAAAACGCCCACTCTTCCTGTTGCAGGGTTTTCTGGAGCATATTTTAATCTGCTCAAATGGTTCTGATACGCTACATCTGTTAAGTTTTCTCCACTAATGAAAACATTGAAAAAGTCTTTTTTACCAAAAGCTTTAATGTCTGCACCAATTCCTACACTTAAAAGTGTGTAAGCAGGAGTAGCTGTTTCGGTATCAAAAGCGCTGTAAATATTATTTTGTTTGAAATAATGGTCTACCGAAAATTTAGCATAAAAATCTGAAAAAGTATTATTCACTTTTTCAAAATTGGTTTTAATCTCTCCACGATATTTTGGAGCAGGAATAAATGGCAAGAACTTTTCGTTTTCTGGACGATTGTTCTGCGTAGCTCTTACATAAGAAAATGAATTTTCTACATGCAACCAATCAAATGGATGCGGGTGAAAATCTAAGAAAATCTCTCCACCGAAAAGCTGAGCGTTCCCTTGAGTAAATCTAAATGCAGGAACTGGATCATTTGGATCAATAATCACATCATTTCCGTTTGCATCTTGCATTTTTTCGGTATAAATATAATTAGAAATGAAGTTGACAAACGGCGTAAATTCAAAACTAATGTGGTCTGAATTTAAGAAATAAGCCGCATCAATCTGGTGACTGATTTCAGATTTCAAGTTAATATCACCAATTTCGTATCTGAAAGTTCCTTCGTGAATTCCGTTAGAAGAAAGTTCTGCAATATTCGGTGCTCTGAAACCTCTAGAAAGATTTAATTTTAAAGTAGATTGCTTATCTAACTGGTAAGACAAACCTAAACTTCCAGAAATTCCGCTGTAATTTTTATTAAATTGAGCAAATTTCACATCGGTATCTTCCAGCATTTCATGAGCATCTACATTTCTATTGTCAAATCTCAATCCTCCTGCTAAAGTCAGATTTTTGTTAAAAGTTTTTTGTGTAAAAACAAACGCTCCTGCATCGAAAAATTGATAATTAGGAATAAGTGCTTCTACTCCTTTATTGGTATTCGATTGTTGCATCCCACCAATTCCGAAAGAAGTTTCCCAATTATTGGTTTCTTTCAAGTTATATCTTACATTATAGTTGAAGGTGTTTAAATCGAAGAACAATTCGGTTTCATCAGGATTGGTTGCGTCTGCAAATTCTTTTCTTTTATTGTTTTGAAAAGCAAAATCAGCATTAATGGTTCCGTTTTTCAATAAGAAATAATTGTTTGAAGTCAATCTTAAGTGATTGATTTCTTGGTGTGGAAATCCTACTTTGTATCCTTTGTAATCTTCGTCTGTTGCAGTAACATCGTCACCATCGCCATTGATGAACGTGAATTTTCCATCAGCATCTCTTTCTCCTTCCACAATATTCAAAGTGGTATTATAAGAACTTACGTTGAAATAAGAATGCCCCCAGTTTTTATTGATTCCTAACATTAAGTTGCCGTCAAATTCTTTGAAACCAGAGTTCAACACTTTTCCGTCATACTTGTTTTCATAGTTTCCTGCCAATTTGTTGGTGAGTCTTCCTTCCCAAACGAAACCGTTTTTGTTTCCTTTATTCGAAAAAGAAGTCGCAATTAAGTTGTTATTCGTTTGATAATTGGTAATCAATTGATTTTCGATTTTACCATTTGCAGCCACTTTTGGAGAAATAAAATTCAGTACACCCGCAATCCCGTCTGAACCGTACATTAAACTTCCCGGTCCTTTTACAATTTCTACTTTCCCAACAGAAAATTCATCGATTTCTATTCCGTGTTCGCCACCCCATTGTTGACCTTCTTGCTTGATTCCATCTACCAAAGTGATGACTCTGTTATATCCTAAACCTCTAATTACTGGTTTAGAAATAGCCGCTCCAGAAGTAATTTGGTTCACTCCCGGAATATTTTTCAATCCATCAATTAAATTGGTGGACGAGTTTTGATTGATGATATTTTTATCTACAGATTTAATGACTACTGGAATCTTTTTCAGTTCCGAAGCTCTTGTTACTGCAGTTACCACCACCTCATCTATTTCTTTGGCCGATTTTTGAAGAGTAAAATCAGAAACCGCATCTTGATTCACTTCTATGGAAACCAATAATGAAGTATAGTTATCTCCAGTGATTTCTACGAAATATTTTCCAGATTTTAGATTTTGGAAAGTGTAATTACCATTTTGGTCTGAAACGGTACTGGTTTTAAGGTCTACCAGATAAACAGAAGCATTTTTTACAGGCTCTTGAGTATCAAAATCAGTGATTTTTCCACTTAATTTATATTGAGCCATCACCAACTGTGTTGCAAAAAGCATTGCAACAAAAAAATATATTTTTTTGATTAACATTTAGATTAATTTTTGTTAAAATTGAAATAATAAAGGAATTTGCGAATTGCTAAAAATAGCATCGCAAGTCGTAAAAAATTCTAAATGAAAACTGGTGGCGCCCGTAGTGAGAAGAATACTACTTTTTCTGTAGGTACAGTAAAGTGATATTGGAAATTTTTAGGAGTGAATTTTTTAGAAACAAGGAACTGAAAATTTGCTTCGGTAGCTAAAATTCCTATCCCAGCATTAAAAAAGTGTGAAGAGAAACAATCATCTACTCCACCAAAATTTACAATTTTTTCTGAAACTGGTTTCTTGCTAAAAGACAGTAAATCTTCTTTGAAATTATTGGTGTGGGTATGAAAAAAGCCCGAAAATACTACAGCAAACAGATATACACTTGCGAAAAGTGATGCCAGAAACCTTCTGTTTGAATGTAATTTTTTGTTCATTTCTGCAAAAATAGCAATATTTTATTAATAGCCAAAAAATCAAATATGACCAAAAACATGGTACCCCGTTTTGTATTATTTTGTAAATTTGCATGTCAAATTAAAACACTATGGGTAACGCAAGTTTGAAAAAAATCGCGGTGCTTACTTCGGGTGGAGACGCACCGGGAATGAATGCAGCAATTAGAGCAGTGGTAAGAACTGCTAACTACCATAAAATAGAATGTGTAGGAGTAAGAGGAGGCTACACTGGTCTTATCGAAGGTAATTTTACCAAAATGGGACCTCGTTCTGTAAGCAATATCATCAATTTAGGAGGAACTATCCTTCGTTCTGCTCGTTCTAAAGAATTTAGAACCGAGGAAGGCAGACAAAAA
The DNA here is from genome assembly GCA_964530915.1 of uncultured Cloacibacterium sp. Taxonomy (GTDB): domain Bacteria; phylum Bacteroidota; class Bacteroidia; order Flavobacteriales; family Weeksellaceae; genus Cloacibacterium. Next base: position 10,891 of record CAZHCK010000014.1, read on the forward strand.
GCGTTCGAACAATGCCAGAAAAATGGTATTGACGCATTAGTATGTATAGGTGGAGATGGTACATTTACAGGAGCTAAAATTTTTGCAGAAGAATTTGGCGTAAAAGTAATTGGCGTTCCAGGAACTATTGACAATGACATCTTCGGTACAGACTTTACCATCGGTTATGATACTGCACTGAATACTGCAATGGAAGCCATTGACAAAATTAGAGATACTGCTACCTCTCACAATAGAGTATTTTTCATCGAAGTAATGGGAAGAGATGCTGGTTTTATCGCTTTGAACAGCGGTATAGCTTCTGGAGCATTAGATATTCTTATTCCTGAGAAGAAAGATAGTTTAGAAGATTTGTTCGAAACTTTCGAAAAAGCACAAAAAAGAGGAAAAACTTCTAGTATTGTTATTGTAGCTGAAGGAGAGAGATTAGCTTCTACTTATGAGTTAGCCGAACAAACCAAACAAAGATTCCCTGATTATGATATTAGAGTTTCTATTCTAGGACACATCCAAAGAGGTGGAGCACCAAGTTGTGCAGACAGAGTTTTGGCAAGTAGAATGGGATATGGAGCTGTGGTAGGACTTATGAAAGGATTAACGAATGTAATGGCAGGGATTAGATCAAACGATTTAGTTTTTACGCCAATAGAAGATGCTATTAAAAAGCATAATGAAATCAATCAAGATTTACTCCAGATTGCAGAAATCTTGGCAATGTAAATTAATTAAACAACTAAAAACAAAAAATATGTCAACAATTAAAGTAGGAATCAACGGATTCGGTAGAATTGGAAGTCTAGTTTTCAATGCAATGTTAGAAAGAGATAACATTGAAATCGTAGGGATTAATGACCTTATCAACGCAGAATACATGGCTTACATGATGAAGTATGATTCTGTTCACGGCAAATTTAATGGCGAAGTAAGAGTAGAAGGAAATAATTTAGTAGTAAACGGAAAAACAATCAGAATCACTTCTGAAAGAGACCCTAATAATTTAAAATGGAACGAAGTAGGTGCAGATTATATCGTAGAATCTACAGGACTTTTTTTAGATAAAGGTACAGCTTCTGCTCACATTAATGCAGGTGCTAAAAAAGTAGTTCTTTCTGCTCCATCTAAAGATGATACTCCAATGTTTGTAATGGGAGTAAACCACAAAGAATTACCTGCTGATTTACAAATTTTCTCTAACGCTTCTTGTACTACTAACTGTCTTGCTCCTTTAGCAAAAGTAGTTCACGAAAACTTCGGAATCGTAGAAGGTCTTATGACAACTGTACACGCTACTACTGCTACTCAAAGAACTGTAGATGGTCCATCTATGAAAGACTGGAGAGGTGGCAGAAGTGCTTTATTAAACATTATCCCTTCTTCTACTGGTGCTGCTAAAGCTGTAGGTAAAGTAATCCCTTCATTAAACGGAAAATTAACAGGTATGTCTTTCAGAGTACCAACTGCTGACGTTTCTGTAGTAGACTTAACTGTAAGATTAGAAAAAGCTACTTCTTACGAAGAAATTTGCGCTGCTATGAAAGCTGCTTCTGAAGGCGAATTAAAAGGAATCCTAGGTTACACTGAAGATTTAGTAGTTTCTCAAGATTTCGTAGGAGATAAGAGAACTTCTATCTTTGACAAAGACGCTGGTATCATGTTATCACCAAACTTCGTAAAATTAGTTTCTTGGTATGATAACGAAACTGGTTACTCTAACAAGTTAACAGATTTATTATTACACTCTGCTTCTTTATAATCAGAAAGAAATAATATCAAACATAAAAACCTTCGGGAATATTCTGAAGGTTTTTTTATGTCAATATTTTTCGAAAATAGAAAAACCATCTACTCTATTTTCAAAAATAGAAAAGCCACTCTTTCGAGTGGCTTTTTATTTGATCATATATTGTAATCTTATTTGATAATTACTTTTGAAACAGACATTCCTTGATCTGATTTCAGCATCAGTAAATAATTACCACTTTGTAAATTGCTTACTGAAATGGTATCATCTCCAGAATTGGCAGAAACTTTTTGAGTTTTAAGCATTTTACCACTTAAATCATAAAGATAAAGATTACCACCTTTAGCATTAGAATATCTTACTTGAATTACTCCGTTTAAAGCAGGATTTTGTAAAATTTCTAGGGTTACTTTTTTAGCGTTCAACGCTAGATCATCCGTAGACAAACTCACTTGTTTTACGAATAAAGAATTCGTAGGATCCCATTCATACCATGTATCCTGAGTTACATTTATAATATCTCCAGTTTTAGTCTGTCCTAAAGTACCAGTAGCATTTCCATCTCTAAATAAGAAACTCACTTGAATGATGCTTGGAAAAGTATACTTAAACCAACCTGGATTATCCACATCTGCAGTCATATCAATTGGAGTATTCCAATTAGCAGCAGGAAGAGCATTAGTTGGAGAATAATTCCAATAATGGATTTTTGGCAATGGCCAATTTGGAGTAGTTGTCGGCGGTTTAAATCTTACTACAATATTTCTAGGTGTTTCAAAAGTATAAGCTCTTTCTACAACTCCTGAACTTAAACCTAAATTATCAAAAGCTACGGCTTTTACAGTAGTATTAGAATTTACTGTAAAAGAAGAACTATAAATTGGCGATGAAGCTGTAGGCTCTGAACCATCTATGGTATATCTAATTGTAGGAGCATTTCCACTATCATCACTTGCAGAAATAGTAACGGCAACATTGGTTCCAGAAACGTTTTTGCTACTAGAAGGAGTGATATTAATGGTTGGAGCAACATTAATTGCTATTTTAGTCCAAACTGCATAATCAGTACCAGAAGCAGAAAGAATCCAACCTGCTCCTGAAGGAGGTGTCCATGAATAAGGTCCTATCTTAACAGCAACTACTGGCTCTGTATCTGATGCATTTTTTTTAATATAAGCAGCATATAAACCAGACTCTGCTTTATCTATAGTAACATTACTATACGCATTAATTCCCGTAGCTTTTCTTATGGCCATTAATTTATTAATCGCAGAAGCATAGCCTGCACCATAGTTTCTTGTTACGCCATCTTTAGTATAGGTTCCACCATAATAATGTGGCGCAAAAACACATGGAATTCCAGGATGAGTAAGAATATAAGCATATGCCTTAGGAATATTTGAGCTTAAAAACGCTGACCCATGAACAAATGTATCGTGATTATCTACAAAGGTTACCGCTTTTTCGCTAAATCCATATTGTCCAGCTAATCCTGCCATATTTCCAGACCAGTTCAAACCGTTATAATTATTAGTTGCAGTTTGAGAAGTACTCGTTACCATAATTGCAGACATTGCATAGTATAAAGAGAAATCAAAAGCTCCAGAAATAGTTGCACCTCCAGAATAAGTTCCGTTAATCCAAGTTTTTAGAGCATTTACATCTCCATCCCAAAATTCACCTACAGAGTAATAGGGTTTACTATCATTGATATAGTTCCCAAAATATGAAGCTGAAAAACCTTTCGCTACATCCCATCTCCATCCTTTAAAACCTAAAGCTTTTAATCTAGTTAAAAATTCTTTGTATCCATTCTGAACGGTTAAATTGGTATGATCCATATCTCTTGAGCCACCAAATTCCATTCCTGTATCTAGAGCACCAGAAGGTCTACAACCTACATAAGAAGCACTCGCCGCATCATCATTACTACAAATTGTTTCACAACCCCATGCTGGATTAGTAAAATCTACCCAACCAGTAGTTCCGCTTCTGTGATTAGCCACTACATCTGCAATAGGATAAAGACCTCTTGCATTCATATTAGCAAGCATTTTTTTTAATTGAGCTTCAGAGCCCCAAGAAGTTTGAGAAAAATTATACAATTCTGTAGGGAAATAACCAACACCTCCTGTAGAAGCACTTGGTGGTGGTAACCAAATCATATCAAAACCCATCGCTCTTAAATTACCAGCTCTTGAGTTATAAAATTCATAAAAACCACCTTCACTGGTGTGTCTTGACTGAGAGTATTCATCCCAACCAAAAGACTGGAACATAATATCATCTAAATAATCTTGTCCTTTTACGGAAATTACAGATAATAATAGTACCAGCAATAAAGTAAATCTATGTTTCATTTTGTTCGTATTTCAGAAAGTAAAGATATATAAAAGAAATCTTTTTAAGAGGCATTTTTTTATGACTTTTGTAATTTTTCTAGAAAAAAAAATCATTTTTTTAACACAAATCTTAAAAAAAGGAATATTATTTTTTATTTCCAAATTCATTTCTGAAAATAAATTCCTCTGTTTTCCCTTTTAATTCTAGTTTTTTGAAGTAATAATTTCTAGATAATTTTCTTAAAAAATCTTTTTGGTCTACTAAATTCCAATAAAGATCTTCATGAATTTTTTGTGGCAATCTACGGATATAGAATTCAGTTTTCCAAGTATCTTCATTGTGATAAAATTCTATCACGCCACAATGCTCAGGAATTTCTTCCAACGCAATCATTCCCATTGGCAATAGAAAACTGAAATGATTACAGACATAATCACCACAACAAATTTTGTCATGCTTCAGAAATTTTTCTCCGCTCTTTTGATTTTGATAAAATTTTTTGAAATCATTTTTGAAATCGCTCTTCGATAACTTAATTTCAATTTCATGAGAAAAACCTTCCTGATTAATCACCAAAATATCAGCTTCCCAATCGGTATGGAAATGATTGGTCAAGACAATATCTTTCTCAAAATCGCAAAATTTTTGAATGTAAGCAAAAGTAAGTTCCTCTACTTTAATCATCGCAGAATTTTATGAAACCAATAAACTGCAACCGCGAATATCAGAATGGTCAATTCTTCCCAAAACCTGAAACGCATGTTTGTCATTCTGAGCATAGTGAAGAACCTCAAAATCATTTACAATTTTGCCCAAATCTTGTGTCGCAATAAAACTGCAAGAATGTCTATTCGCTAAGTCTATAATATTAATAGCGCCAGTTCTGCCTGCTTCCATATAAGAAAATGGATCTTCGGTATTTCTGATGAGAACACGCATCCAGTTGGGCGTTTCGTATATATTTTCTCCTAGAGAATATGCCTGAGAAAGCAGTTCTGTCATAGAATATTCAGAGAAAATTTTGTCTGTTCCGAAGCCTTTTTGTAGAATTTTCAAAAGTTCATCTTTGGTCATTTCCTCTTTTCTACCTTTCATTCCACCAGTTTCTACGACTGTAAAATCGTTGATTTGTAAAGTCGTAAAGTCGTTTTTAGAATCTAAAAAATCCAACAAAGCAAAAGAAACACCGAAAAGAATCACTTTTTTGTTTTCTTGACCTAATTTTTGTAACAATTCAAACAATTCTTGGTGATTATAGAGAAAATATCCGTTTTCAGGTTTTGCTGATTTTTTCATCAAAAAATCTACCATATAAATCAATGAAGAATGTGGATTTTCTGAATAATTAGGCAATAATCCTAAGAAAATATAATCTTCTGGCTTACCAATAAACTGTTCAAAACTCTTGTAAATACTATCTTCGTAAAGATTAAAATCTGCAATATAATGTTTAGAACGAGTCTGAATTTGCGTAGTTCCTGAACTTTGAAAATAATTTTCAGCAACAGCATTTCTATCTAAAACCTGATGGTTTTTAAACATTTCAATTGGCAAAAACGGAATGTCTATTACTTCTTTAATTTCCGAAGGATTTTTACCTAAAAAATCTACAAATTTTCGGTAAACTTCTACATTTTCGTACTGATAAAGAAATGTTTCCAAACATACTGCTTGGAAATCTGCTTCAGATTTTATGTTGAAAATGTTTTTCAAAACTTACTCCTTATTTATATTCTAAAACTTTAAATTCCTCTCCATCAAAAACACCATACGTAAAATACGAAATCCAATCACCCAGATTCACATGCTTTGCTTCCTTTCCATCGACTTTCAAATCTATAATCATAGGCAAATGACGATGTCCGTAAACGAAGTAATCTAAATTTTCAGACTTCAATTTTTCTTTAGAATAAATGATGAGAAACTCTTTGTCCTCGCCTAAAAACTTCATGTCTTCTACTCCACTAATCATCTTATTTTTCGTAGAAAAATAAATTGCTATTTTCATCGCAATATCAGGATGAAGCCACTTAAAAAACCATTGTGCAACAGGATTGGTAAAGAGTTTTTTCATTCTCTTGTAACCTTTATCGCCTGGTCCAAGTCCGTCTCCATGCGCTAAAAGAAAGTTTTTCCCAGAAACTTCATAATATTGTTTTTCGAAGAAAACTGGAATGCCAATTTCTTCTTCCAAATAATCTTTCATCCATAAATCGTGGTTTCCTACGAAAAAATAAATGCCAATTCCACTGTCTTTCAGCTCTGCTAATTTCCCTAGAATCCTCACGTAACCTTTCGGAACTACATATTTCCATTCGTGCCAAAAATCAAACAAATCGCCCATCAAAAAAAGCACTTGCGCATCTTTTTTTATTTCGTCTAACCATCCTAGAAATTTAGCTTCTCTTGGTTTACTCAACTCAGGAGTTGGCGCACCAAAATGCTGGTCAGAAGCGAAATAGATTTTTTTATTAGGTTGTAATTCGATTTTCATTTTTTTTGAGTTTCGAGATGCGGGTTTCGTGTTACGAGATTTTACATTTTAATTCACTATTCAAAGCAAATTCACCATTCACTTTATAGATTTTCTTCCGCAAACCATTCTCCGTAAGAATTTTCGGTTTCGTGGAGTTTTAGATACGCCAATTGAACATGAGAAGGCAATTTATTTTTAATTTTTTCGGCAATTTCGTAGAGCATATTTTCACAAGTGGGTTGATAATTGCACTCAATTACTTTATGCCCTTTTTGCGCCAAATCTTCGCCCAATTCTTTGTGCGGTGTCAAAGCATTGAGTAAAACAGCATGATCCCAAACATCTACAATTTCTTCTTTTACAATTTTTTTGATATCTCCAAAATCCACCACCATTCCGTTTTTCACGTTATTGATGTCATTAATTGGAGTTCCTTTTACGGTCACAAAAAGTTTGTAAGAATGTCCGTGCATATTTTTGCATTTGCCGTCATAGTTATACAAAACATGCGCCGTCTCGAAGGTGAAAATTTTAGTAATGCGTATCATGGTGCAAAGATAATTAGAAATTTAATACCTTTTGTAACTTATAATACATGTCAAATTTCCTTACCTTTATGCTTATAAAATTGACAACCATGAAACTTTTTTTTAAAACATTCTTCTTTCTCATATCAATTCATTGCTTTGGAAGCCCACAAATCCCTGATTACATTATCTACAAAAAAGACACGATTCCTACTTACAATTTGATTGTAGAAAACTATTTACAAAGTTTAAATCCAAATGAAGATAAGTTATTTGGTTTAAGTTTTAGAAACTCAACAGAAGGATTGGGAACAAGCCTAAATTGTTGGAGAGGCTATCAAACAATTTACGAAGTTGAAAATGACAGTCTATTTGTAAAACATATTATTTCATGTTTTGAATTAAAAGATAATAAAAAAATAAACATCGTCGAATCACAAGAGAGAATGAATAAAATTTTTGGTAAAAAAGTAAAAAACGGAAAAGTCTTTGTTGATTGGTATTCTGGAATTATAAATTTTCCACTAAAAATTAAAAACAATGAAATGTTAAGATGGGATGGTGTTTTCTATAAAATTTATGAACATGAAAATATTTTAGTTTTTTCTGATGGACTTCTTAAAAAAGACGACATTATAAATAATTATACAAAAGTTCCGAATGGAATAGATAGAAAAGATAAAACCAAATTACCTGACATTATTTTCAAAAAACTAAAAAAAATAAAATGGAAGGGAGACTGCTCTGAAAATTTTTTGATAACCATTGACAAAAAAGGGAAAATTTCTAAAATTACAATGAGGGACTATAAAACAGATAAGGAAATTGACGAGGCTTTTGATAGAAATGAATATAACTATTGTATAAATACCATGCTTGAAGCATTGAAAAACTTACAATTTGACATTATAAAAAATAAAGGAATTCCAATTTCTGAAGATGTCTATTTAGAAATTTGGCTAAATTCAGATACTGGAAAACTTGAAAATTGGACAGATTAAAAATCATAGAAATTTAAATATCAATTTTCTTACCTTTACGCTAACAAATTTTAATGCTTTAGGAAATGAAAAACGTTTTCAAGTTTTTGTTGCTTTTCTTAGCAGCAAGTCTTTTCGCACAAAACAATCAAAGATTTTTTCAAAAAATTGAATTTAAAAATAACACCGCCGAAATTTCTGTCAATGACGGATTATATCAGGTAAAATTCTATTCGCCAGAAATGGTAGAAACAGCTTTTATCCCAAAAAATCAAACGATTACAGAAGATTCTCACGCCGTAATTCTCTCTCCAAAATCTGTAAAATACAATTTCAGAGAAACCAGAGGTTTTGCATGGATTGAAACTTCTGGAATTACCGTAAAAATTCAAAAAGTGCCTTTTCAAATTTCTTATTATAAAGGTGATGAACTCTTGATTTCTGAAAAAAATGGTTACGGAACTTATGAAAACGGCGAAATCAATAATCATCCGCAAAATTTTGAAACATTAAATTTCAATCTTTCTCCAGACGAAGTTTTATATGGAGCTGGAGCAAGAGCACTCGGAATGAATCGTCGCGGAAACCGTTTAATGCTTTATAACCGTGCTCATTACGGCTACGAAACCAAATCTGCATTGCTCAATTACACGATGCCCATTGTAGTTTCAAGTAAAAAATATTTGATTCATTTTGACAATGCACCGATTGGTTACCTTGATTTAGACAGCAAAAAAGACAATTCATTGACTTACGAAACCGCTTCTGGAAGAAAAGTCTATCAAGTGATTTCTGGAAATTCTTGGGAAGATTTGGTTAAAAATTATACCGATTTAACAGGAAAACAACCGATGCTTCCAAGATGGAGTTTAGGAAATTTTTCGAGCAGATTTGGATATCGTACACAGCAACAAACTTTGGAAACGATTGAGAAATTCAGAGCAGAAAAAATTCCTGTAGATGCTATTATTTTAGATTTATATTGGTTCGGAAAATCTATTCAAGGAACGCTAGGAAATTTCGCTTGGGACAAAGATAATTTCCCAAAACCTCAACAAATGATTGATGATTTGAGAAAAAACAACGTAGAAACCATTCTCATCACCGAACCTTTCGTGGTGAACACTTCTTCGCGTTATCAAGAAGCTCTTGACAAAGATATTTTGGCAAAAAACAATGAGGGAAAAGCATTTATGTACGATTTTTATTTCGGGCACACTGGTTTGATTGACATTTACAGCCAAAAAGGGAATTCTTGGTTCAAAAATATTTACAAAGACTTATTAAATCAAGGCATTACAGGAATTTGGGGAGATTTAGGTGAGCCAGAAGTTCATCCTTCTACCATTCTTCACGGAAACGGTAAAAACGGCGACCAAGTTCACAATATTTATGGAATGGATTGGGCGAAGTTGGTGAAAGAAAGTTTTGCAGAAACTTCACCAAATGCTCGTCCGTTTATTTTGATGAGAGCTGGTTATTCTGGTGCTCAAAGAAATGGCCTCGTTCCTTGGAGTGGTGATGTTTCTAGGAGTTGGGGCGGATTGCAAAGTCAGCCTGACATTGCTTTACAAATGGGATTGCAAGGAATTGCTTTTATGCACAGTGATTTGGGCGGTTTTGCAGGAAAAAATGAAGACGATGAATTGTATGCTCGTTGGTTGCAATATGGCGTTTTCAACCCAATTTACAGACCTCACGCTGATGAAAATGTACCAAGCGAGCCTGTTTACAGAAGCGAAAAAGCAAAAAATTTAGCCAAAAAAGCGATTGAATTGCGTTACTCTTTGCTTCCTTATAATTACAATTTGGTTTTCGAAAATCATAAAAACGGAACTCCATTAATGAGACCTCTATTTTTTGAAGAACCTGAAAATCAGAAACTTTACACGTATAATGATGCTTATTTTTGGGGCAAAGATTTCTTAATTTCTCCGATTTTAAATAAAGGACAAAAAGAACAAAGCATTTATTTTCCTAAAAATTCTGACTGGGTAAATTTCTACACCGATGAAAAAATTTCTGGTGGAACTACTCAAACTTTCGCAACAGAAGAAGATAAAATCCCAACTTTTGTAAGAGCAGGAAGTATTATTCCAATGGCGAAACCGATGCATTCTACTAAGGAGTATGATGGAAATACCTTGGTTCTTCATTATTATTTTGACGAAAAAGTAAAAGAAACTGAACTGAAATTGTACAATGACGATGGTTTACAAAACGAAGCCTACGAAAAAGGACAATTTGAAATGATGAATTTTGAAGCTAATACCAATGGAAAAACCATTAATTTTGAGTTAGAAAATGAAGTGGGCGCAAATTTTTCAGCAAAATCTAAAAATATAGAACTCATCATTCACCATGTTTCTAAAAATCCAAATTCTGTAAAAGCAGGTTGTAAAAAATTAGAATACACTTATGATTCTGAGAAGAAAACTTTGAAAGTAAATTTGGTTTGGGATTCTGCTAAGGAAAGTAAAGTGAAAATAAAATTATAAATTAAAATCGCCTCGCAAAATTGCGAGGCGATTTTTTCAACAAATTAAAAACTATGGACTCTTGTTTGTTAAGAGTGACAAATGGAAATGAATTATGAATAAATCATTTTTTATTTTCTAAAATTTCAGAATCCTTTTTAAACTATATTCTTACTTTTTACTTGAGTCTTTTACTTGGCTCTTTTTACCTTTTACTTGGCTCTTGATTAATGGAATTGCTCCGCTTCCGTAGAACCAGCTAAAGCTGTTGTAGAAGAATTTCCTGCAGTTACAACGGTTTGAACTGCATCAAAATAACCTGTTCCCACGAAGCTTTGGTGTTTCACTGCACGGAAACCTTTCGCTTGTAATGCAAATTCTCTTTCTTGTAATTCGCTGTAACCAGCCATTCCTCTTTCTTTGTAAGCCAATGCCAATTCGAACATCGCAGTATTCAAAGCGTGGAAACCTGCCAAAGTGATAAATTGGAATATGTATCCCATTTTCGCTAATTCTTCACGGAATGTTTCCATTTCAGAAACCGTCAGTTTCGCTGCCCAATTGAAAGAAGGTGAACAGTTGTAAGCCAACATTTTTCCAGGGAATTTCGCATGAATTCCTTCTGCAAATTTTCTCGCATATTCTAAATCTGGATTAGAAGTTTCCATCCAAATTAAATCAGCATAAGGCGCATAAGAAAGTCCTCTATCAATACCTTGCTCCACACCACAATTCACTTGGAAGAAACCTTCAGAAGTTCTTGCACCAGTAACGAATTTTTTATCTCTATCATCAATATCAGAAGTCAATAAATCTGCTGCATCTGCATCTGTTCTCGCTACCAAAACGGTAGGAACTCCGCAAACATCTGCTGCTAATCTTGCTGCAATCAATTTATTTATAGCTTCTTGAGTTGGCACCAAAACTTTTCCGCCAAGGTGACCGCATTTTTTAGCAGAAGACAATTGATCTTCGAAGTGAACACCAGCTGCACCAGCTTCTATCATTTGTTTCATCAATTCAAAAGCATTCAGATTTCCTCCGAAACCAGCTTCTGCATCTGCTACGATTGGAACCAAATAATCTTTTTCACCACCTCCATTTACAGACTGAATTTGGTCTGCTCTCAAAAGTGCATTATTGATTTTTTTCACCACTGCTGGAACTGAATTAGCAGGATAAAGCGATTGGTCAGGATACATTTCTCCAGAAAGATTCGCATCTGCAGCAACTTGCCAACCAGAAAGATAGATAGCTTCTAAACCTGCGTCAACTTCCTGAACTGCCTGATTTCCCGTTAAAGCTCCTAATCCGGCTACAAAATCTTGATTATTTAGCTTTTTCCAAAGCAACTCTGACATTTGAGTAGCGATGGTATAATCTAATTTGTATTTTCCTCTTAGTTTTAAAACTTCTTCAGCCGAGTAAGGCCTTGTAATTCCGCTCCATCTTGGATTTTCTCTCCATTCTTTTTCGAGCGCTTGGATTTGTTCTTGTCTGTTCATGATATTTTGGGTTTGTTTGTTAAAATTTTGATACGAGTTCCGTGTTTCGAGTTCCGAGTTAAAAATCTCGTATCTCGTATCTCGAATCTCACATCTAGATAAACGGATACGCTTTTAAGGTTAAAAAGTCCTCGAAATTTTCATCGAAAACCAACTCATTAAAGAGTTTTGTTGCTAAATCAAATTTTCCTTTTTCGAAACGATTTTCGCCTACATATTTTTTGATATTTTCGAGTTCTTCTTTCTCAAATTCCAGAACCATTTCTTGGGTCAATGTTCTTCCATCATTCAGTTTTGCTTGATTTTTCAGCCATTGCCAAACTTGAGTTCTAGAAATTTCAGCAGTTGCAGCATCTTCCATTAAATTATACAATGCAGCCGCTCCAGTTCCCATGAGCCAAGATTCTATATAAAGAATTCCTACGTTGATATTTTTTCTCACGCCTTTTTCGGTGATTTCACCTTTTGGAACTTCTAATAAATCTGCCTCTGTAATATGATAGTCTTCGTGTTTTTCAGAAATTTGATTTGGAGTAGGCATAAATTCGTCAAAAATTTTCTTCGCTACAGGAACCAAACCAGGATGTGCTACCCAAGTTCCATCGTGCCCGTTTTTCACTTCACGCTCTTTGTCTGCACGAACTTTCGCATATGCCAATTCGTTTTCCTCTTCATTATTTTTCACAGGAATTTGAGCCGCCATTCCTCCCATTGCATGAACTCCACGCTTATGACAAACCTGAATCACTCGTTTAGAATATGCACTCATAAAAGGTGAAGTCATGGTCACTTGATCTCTGTCTGGAACTAAAAATTCCTTGTGATTTCTGAATTTTTTGATGTAAGAGAAAATGTAATCCCATCTTCCACAATTAAGTCCAGAACTGTGTTCTTTGAGTTCGTATAAAATTTCATCGAGCTGAAAAGAAGCAGTAATGGTTTCTATGAGAACCGTGGCCTTAATAGTGCCTTGAGAAATACCTAAATAATTTTGTGAGAAATTGAAGATCTCATTCCACCATCGTGCTTCTTTATAGTGCTCTAATTTTGGTAAATAAAAGTAGGGACCGCTTCCGTTTTCTAATAATTTTTTCGCATTTCTGAAAAAATAAATCCCGAAATCTATAAGAGAACCAGAAGCTTTTTCTCCGTTTATCAATATATTTTTTTCGTCTAAATGTAAACCACGAGGTCTTACCAAAAGCACTGCTAATTTTTCGCCCAATTGGTAGGCTTTTCCTTCTTCGTTTACAAAATCTATGGTTTTATTGATGGCATCAGAAAGATTAATTTGTCCTTCCATGCAATTTTCCCAAGTCGGCGAATTAGAATCCTCGAAATCTGCCATAAAAGTAGACGCTCCAGAATTTAAGGCATTGATAATCATTTTTCTATCAACCGGACCAGTTATTTCTACGCGTCTATCCTGTAAATCTTTAGGCAATCTGCTGCACACCCAATTTTCATCTCTTATTCCAGCAGTTTCTTCTGGAAATTTTGGAAAAACACCTTCATCTATTTTTTGTTGCACCATTTTTCTTGCAGACAATAGTTCTAATCTGTCTTGATTAAATTTTTTATGCAAGTGAATCAAAAATTCCACCAATTCTTCCGAGAAAATTTCAGGATAATGATGACTAGCTGTTATTTTAAAATTAGACTCCATAGTATATTTTGTTGTGGGTTTCAAAAAAATGTGGTTATTAGTTTTATTTGAAACGAAATGAATAGATTTTGAATTTGTTCTTTTGCAAATATAGAAAATATTTTCACTTACAGCGAACGTTCGCTAAATTTTTAGAAAAAATTATTATGCGAAAAATCGCTTATATTTCTTATCTTTGAATTTTAAAGGGTTTTACCACTTATTTAGATTCAATAAAAATTTTATAATGAGCAGCGAAAGTGATTTTATCAAGACCGTTTTTGGTTTAAAACTGAGACAACAGAGACAAAAAAGAAATTGGTCACTTCAAGATTTAGCAGACAAAACCAAACTTTCTAAATCGTATCTTAACGAAATAGAAAACGGAAAAAAATATCCTAAACATGATAAAATCATTCAGTTAGCTGATGTACTGAATTGCAAATTTGACGATTTAGTCTCTACCAAATTGGATAAAAACCTTGCTCCTTTTAGTGAAATTTTACAAAGTGACTTCTTTAAAGAAATTCCGCTAGAACTTTTTGGAATCAATAAAAATACGCTCATTAATATCATCAGTGAAGCTCCAAAAAAAGTAACTGCTTTTATCAACACTTTGATTGAAATTTCCCAAAATTACAATCTCGGAAAAGAGCGTTTTTACTTCGCCGTGGTGAGAAGTTTTCAAGAATTATATGACAATCACTTCCCAGATATTGAAGAAAAAGCGAAAAATTTCGCCGAAGAAAATCAATTAAAGCTTGGGAAAAATATTGACATCAAACATTTAGAAAAAATCCTGATTGATGTTTTCGATTATGAAATAAAATCCGAAGATTTTGAGCAATATGGAACCTTAAATCATCTTCGTTCGCTTTACGTTCCTGAGAAAAAATTATTGCTTCTGAATCGTTTGCTTGACGAGAACCAAAAAACCTTTATTCTTGCCAAAGAAATTGGATTTCAAGTTCTCGAACTTAATCCAAGACCGAACACTTATTCTTGGTTAGATTTTACGAGTTTCGAAGAATTATTGAGCAATTTCTACGCTTCCTATTTTGCAGGTTGTATTCTGATTCCAAAAGATGAATTGATTGAAAAAACAGAAGAATTTTTTGATGAACCAGACTTTGATTCTCAAAAATTCGATGAATTAATTGCCCATTTCACCAATTCTCCTGAAACTTTTTATTACCGATTAACCAATTTACTTTCAGCCGAATTCGGGATAAAAGATTTATTTTATTTATGTTTTGTCAAAAAGAAAAACACAGACAAGGTTCAAATTCTCAAAGAATTACACTTGAATCAACAACAAGCTCCACACGGAAACGCTACCAATGAACATTATTGCAGACGCTGGGTTGCGATTAAAAATTTAAAGGAATTGCAAGAAAATGAAACTGCAACTTCTGCACAAATTTCTCATTATAAAGATTCTGGATTGAGTTATCTGGTTATTTCCACTTCGCACAGAAATCCTTTTTCAGACGGAACCAACAGAAGTTACTGCTTGGGAATTTTACTGAATTCTAATTCCTTGAAAAAAATAAAATTTGCGAAAAACGACAGCATTAAATCTGAAGACGTAGGCGTAACCTGTGAAACCTGCAGCATCTCTGACTGCGAAGTAAGAAAAGCACCACCAACCCGATTAGAAAAAGAACACTTCAACGAAAGCATGAAAAAAGCGATTGCTAAAATCAGAAAAGAAGTGCTCTAAATTTTAACATTTTTTGCGGATAACTTTAGACAAAATCTATTGAAATTTTATTTTGTGCGAACTATCTTTGACCTAAGAAGATTATGAATTTCGACAGAATAAAAGAAAAACTAGAAATCCTTGCAGATGCTGCTAAATACGATGTTTCCTGCTCTTCGAGTGGTGGAAATCGTAAAAACAAAGGCGGACTAGGCAACAGTCATACTGCGGGAATTTGTCACTCTTACACAGAAGATGGCAGATGTATTTCTTTGCTCAAAATTCTCTTGACCAATCATTGCATTTACGACTGTTTATATTGTGTTTCCAGAAAATCAAACGACATAAAACGAGCCGCTTTCACCGTAGATGAAGTGGTAGATCTCACGATGAATTTCTACCGCAGAAATTATATTGAAGGTTTATTTTTAAGCTCTGGAATTTTTAAAAATGCAGATTTCACTATGGAACGATTGGTAAGAATTGCTAAAAAACTGAGAGAAGAGCATAACTTCAATGGCTACATTCACCTAAAAACCATTCCTGGCGCAAGTGATGAACTAATTAGAGAAGCTGGTCTGTATGCAGACAGACTTTCCATCAATTTAGAAATTCCTACAGAATCCGGTTTAAAACTTCTCGCTCCCGAAAAATCTCATCAAGACATGATAAAACCAATGGGTTTTATTAAAAATGCTTTAACGGTTTATCAAGAAGAAAGAAAAATTTTTAGAAAAGTTCCGAAATTCGCTCCAGCTGGTCAATCTACCCAAATGATTGTGGGCGCAACCAACGAAACTGACCTGAAAATCATTCATGTAGCCAAGCATTTTTATCAAAATTACAATATGAAACGGGTGTATTATTCTGGTTACGTTCCGGTTTTAGAAGATAAAAATTTGCCTTCCATTCATGCGCAAGTTCCGATGCAAAGGGAAAACCGACTGTATCAAGCAGATTGGTTGATGCGTTTTTATGGTTTTGACGCCAATGAAATTTTAGACAAAAACCATCCGTTTCTAGATTTAGAAGTAGACCCAAAATTAGCTTGGGCGCTTAGAAACAGAGAAAAGTTCCCTGTAAATATCAATACTGCGCCGAAAGAATTGCTGTTAAGAATTCCTGGAGTGGGCGTAACTTCTGTAAATAAAATTTTGATGGCGAGAAAATTTCAGAAACTGAATCTAGAACACCTCAAAAAAATGGGCGTTGCAACCAACAGAGCCAAATACTTTATAGAATTTGAAAGTCAAAACATTTTCAACCGATTGATTGATGAACAAAATTTCAGACAAATCATTGTGAACGGCATGAAATCTAAATGGCAAAATCCGTTTTCGGAGCAGTTGAGTTTGTTTTAAATCTACGCAATGACGCTAAACACTTCTAAAAATAATGAAAAAATTAAGTCGCAAAGTTTTCAACTTCGTTGAAATTCTAATCTGAAAATCTTTGATTTTATTGCGTCTTAAAAACAATGATAAAATAAAAATTATTTAGCGCCTTCGCATTTAAAATATGACCACCTTACTCTACGATTCCACTTTTGAAGGATTAATGACGGCAGTATTTGAAGTTTTCGAGTACAAATATGATGTAGTGGAAATTGTTGCTCAACAAAATTACAGTCAAGAAAATTTCTTCGCAGAAACACATGAAGTGATTACAGACTTTACCAAATCTGACCGAGTTCTGAAAAAATTGGAAGAAAACCTAGGAAAGCAAAGCATTTCTCAACTCATGATGGTTTATTTATCGGAAAGAAAAGACTTGGAACGATTGATTCTGAGCGCAGTTAGGCATTCTGTAAAACATCCGAAACAAAATATTTTACAAGATTTTGGGAATGAAGATATTTTGGAAATTTCTAAAATTTGCAGAAGCGTAAGCCGAGAAAGACACCGAATGTTGGCTTTTGTACGATTTGAATTACTACAAGACAAAGTTTATTTTGCCAAAATAGAACCTGATTTTAATGTTTTACCCCTTATCAGAAAACACTTTAAAGAAAGATACGCTGACCAAAAATGGATGATTTTCGATTTGAAAAGGCATTACGGAATTTTCTATGATTTAAAAGAAGTTCATTTTTTCACGCCCGATTCTTCTCAAATGCAAAATTTCAGAAACTCTGAGCAGTTCCATCACGATGAAGAGAAAAAATACCAAACACTTTGGAAACGATACTTTGTAAAAACTGGAATTCCTGAACGAAAAAACATGAAACTCCATATTCAGTGGGTTCCGAAACGCTATTGGAAATATCTGACGGAGAAGTTTTAGGTTGAGGTAAAGGTAGATGTAGAGGTATAGACAGAGGCATAGGTAAAGGCAGAGATTTTTCTCTACAATACACAAATTATGCTTATTTTCTTCTAAATTTTTAAAAGTGAAAAGAAAAACGAAACCTTATTCTAGGCCGGATTGAAATGAAAATCTTTTTTCTTTTTGACGGAGCATAGCAAAGTCGCAAGAAAAAAATTGCAATGGAAAGCCGGACTGAAAGTTCAAAAGATGGTAAAAACGTCTTGCTCCTAAAAAAAATCATTTCTTACCTTACATCAATGCATCTAGGATTCTGCACACCGTACATTTGCACCATAATAAATAATTAAAATACAAAATATTATGGCAACAAAATGGAACTTAGACACTACGCACAGTGAAATCACTTTCAAAGTAAGACACATGATGATTTCTAACGTAAAAGGAGCTTTCAACACTTTTACTGCAGAAGTAGAAGCAGAAGATGACACTTTTAAAAACGCAAAAGTAAGCGCAACCATCAATGTAGATTCTATCGACACGAATAATGCAGATAGAGATACTCACTTGAAAAGTGCAGATTTCTTCAACGCAGAACAAAACCCTACGATTACTTTCGAAAGCTTTTCTTTAAATGATGATGTAACAGGACATTTGACCATCAATGGCGTAACTAAGCCTGTACAATTAGAAGTTGAATTCGGTGGAGTCAACCAAGATCCATGGGGAAATACTAAAGCTGGATTTACTTTTGAAGGAAAAATCAAAAGAAGTGATTTCGGTCTAAACTGGAATGCAGCTCTGGAAACTGGCGGTGTTTTAGTAAGCGATGATGTAAAAATCGCAGGAGAATTACAATTCGTAAAAGGATAATAACAAACACAAACGATGAAAGGATGCAGAATGTATTAAAGCATTCTGCATCAATTTTTAATTAAAATGAACATCAACGTATTAGAATACATTTCCGAACAATTGCCCAAAAGCGAAAAAATGCCGGTTCTATTTTTAGGACATGGTTCGCCGATGAATGCAATAGAAGAAAACCAATTTGTGAGAGGATTTAGAGAAATTTCTAAAAAAATTCCTACTCCCAATGCTATTTTGTGTATTTCTGCACATTGGTACACCAAAGGAACTTATGTAACTTCGGGAGAAATGCAGAAAACGATTCATGATTTTTATGGATTCCCGCAAGAACTTTTCGAGGTAGAATATCCTGCAAAAGGAAATCCTGAATTGGCGAAAGAAACAGCAGAACTTTTGGCTCCCACTTCCGTTATAGAAACCGATAGTTGGGGACTAGATCATGGAGCTTGGAGCGTAATTAAACACTTATATCCTGCTGCGAATATTCCTGTAATTCAAATGAGTATAGATTACACTCAGCCTGCTCAATATCATTTTGATTTGGCTAAAAAATTACAAAAATTAAGAGAAAAAGGAATTCTGATTATCGGAAGCGGAAACGTAGTTCATAACCTAAGAATGATTGACTGGAGAAACATCAATACGGTTGGCGCTGGTTGGGACTGGGCAATTGAAGCTAGAGCCAAAACGAATGAATGGATTCTCGATGGAAATTTTCAGAATTTAATTCATTTTGAAAAACAAGGAACTGCGCTACAAAATGCAATTCCTACTCCTGATCATTATTTACCGCTAATTTACACGCTTGGTTTAAAAGAAAAAAGCGACAACATATCACTTTTTAACGACGAACTCATCGGTGGAAGTCTAAGCATGACGAGTGTTTACATAGACTAAAACAAATTGAGTGAAATAAAAACCCGCCAAACTTAACTTTGGCGGGTTTTTGTTTTAATAGCGATTTAAACCTCCACTTTAAACACTCTATTTTTCACCATTTCTGCAATGGTGAGAATATCTTCGCCGATTAATCGGTCGTCTTCTAATTTTCTTACTTTTTGACGAATGATTTCGTAGTTTTCTTCGATGATTTTAGAAGATTTCAGCGGTCTACGGAATTCTAAACCTTGTGCTGCAAACATGAGTTCTATCGCTAAAATATTTTCTAAATTTCCTAAAACTTGATTGAATTTTCTTCCGGAAATACTTCCCATAGAAACGTGGTCTTCTTGACCTAAACTCGTAGGAATAGAATCTGCCGAAGCTGGGAAACAAAGCGTTTTATTTTCGGTAACCAATGCGGCTGTAGTATATTGAGGAATCATGAATCCTGAATTCAATCCCGAACTTTCAATCAATAATTTTGGTAAACCATATTTCCCTTCGAGTAAAAGATAACTTCTTCTGTCAGAAATGTTTCCTAATTCTGCTGCGGCCAAAGTTGCATAATCAATGGGCAATGCCATTAATTGACCATGAAAATTCCCTCCAGAAATCGCTTCTTCATCAGAAATTACGATAGGATTATCGGTTACAGAATTTAGCTCTGTTTCTGCCATTTGTTTTAGATGTTCATAAGCATTTCTACTCGCACCGTGAACTTGCGGAACACAACGCATAGAATACGGGTCTTGAACTCTTCCACAATTTTCGTGGTATTCTAAATTTTCAGAATTTTTGAGCAATTTGGTCATTCTTTTCGCTACCAATTGACTGCCTTTATACGCTCTAATTTCGTGCAATTCTTTCTTAAAAGGACTTGCAGAACCTTGATACGCTTCTATAGAAAAAGCTGCTGCTACATCTGCTAAATCTAATAAATATCTGAATTTATCTAATCCTAAAATTGCATGTGCTAGGATAAATTGAGTTCCATTAATCAATGCTAAACCTTCTTTAGCCTGTAATTTTAGAGGTTGTAATTGATGTTTTTCTAAAACTTGGGCAGTTTCTACTATATTCTCACCTTCCCAGACTTTTCCTAAACCTAAAAGCGGTAAAACCAAATGAGAAAGCGGTGCTAAATCTCCACTTGCGCCAACTGAACCTTGCTCTGGAACTACAGGAATAATGTCTTTTTCTAACATGAGCATCAATCGCTCTACAACATCTAAAGAAATCCCCGAAAACCCTTTTGACAAGGCGTGAATTTTACACACCATCATGATTTTTGAAAGTTCTTTAGCAATCGGTTTTCCTACTCCTACTGAATGCGAAATGATAAGATTTTCTTGTAACTGTGCAGTTTCTTCTTCGGAAATTTTTACATCACAGAGTGGACCAAAACCGGTATTAATTCCATAAACGGTTTTATCTGATTTTACAATTTTTTGTACATTTTGGTAAGAATTCTGGATTTGGGTTTTTGATTTTTTATCCAAATTTGCTTTTTGCTTACCATTGATAATATTGATGGCATCTTGGTAAGTAAAGTGGTCTACTCCGTAAATTAACATTTTAAATTATTTTGTCTAAAATTACACAAATCCTTGTAAAGAAAAAAGCGAGAAAAAATCTCGCTTTTTGTTTATTTTTTTACCAGCGTTACGAGCTGACCTTCGAGTTGGGTAATGGCATCAAAAATCTGCTTAAATGCTGGATAATATTCTCTTGGATAATTATCAGAATCTATCTTCACTGAGGTTACTACTGTGATTTTATTCCCTTCTGCTGTTACTATATAAGAATAAATAATTCCCTCATCTTCTGTTTTAAATTTCTTAGACTTCGGAAGATTTTCAAATTTATAGTTATCTGGAATAGTGATGGTTACTTTTTTTACCGTTTCATAAGGAGAAAGAAACTCTATAGGATATTTTCTTTCTTCGGTTTGATTAAATTCGTGGTTTTGTCGGTATAAAAATAGCAGGGGATTGAAAATTAATTTACCACCAACTCCATCTACAAAACCGTCTGTATTGAAATCAAAACTGGTCTGAAACTCATTATCATTTACTACTTCTGATTTATAATTATTAAAATTAAAGGTGTATCTTTCTTTGTACTTTTTCTCGTAGTCTTGTTTATTGTCTACATATTCGTCATAGGCAAGAATCGCAAAAGTTTTAGTATCTCTATCTTTAAAGTTGCCTTCAAAAGTAGTATCTTCATTCAGTTTAGCATCTACATTAAGATAAGTTTTACTTTCGATAAAATTATTGATTTGCAGAATTTCCGCTTTTTTATCTTTTAACAGAATAGCGTTATAGTTATAAGCTCTTGGTGGCAATAAGTTTGGCAAAGAAAATTTAGAAGTTGCATCATACAAATAGTAATTACCATTATCTTCTAAACAAGCTACTACATAATTAGGTGCACCAATAGTAGGAAATGCAATATTCAAAATTCCTCTATTTACAGTATTCATAATCATTGGACTTACATTAAGCCCAGCTTCTCTCATCAGCATAATGAGATATAGATTAATCTCTGCACTATTTCCTATTTTAGAATCTATTAAGCTTTTTATACCATCTCCTGTAAATAACCCAACATTTCCGTCCCACGTATAAGTTGATTGCACAAATTTCAGAATTTTACTCGCCTTTTCTTTGGGAATAGGTATATTCATAATATCTTGTGAAAGCACATTTCTTGCCAAAGATTTTTTACTTAATTGTCCTCCAAAATCATCATACTCTTTTAACTTATCTCTAATATCATCCCAACTGGTTGCATAAGATTTAAATATATTATTATAATTAGTAGAATTTAATTCTGGCCTTACACTGGTAATATAATTTCTTTCATTTTTTATGAAATTTTCGGCTTTAAAAGGCGGTACATTTTCGAAACCTAGTCTCAAACTATAGTAGTCTTGACCATACATCATTTGAGCTTGATCTTCTTTATATTTTGGCATTAATCCTCCTTGAAAATTATAATTGTACCCAAAAAACTTAGGAAAATCAAAAATATATTCTTCATAAATAACAGGAATTTCAAACTCCAAATAAGTTTTGTCTAGCAATTGTAAAAAAGGAGAATTTAATTGATATTGATATTCTATAATAGACCCATCTTTTACATTAGGAAACGTGAATTTTTGAATTATTTGATTTTTTTGTTCCTTAGACTTAAATTTTGCATCTTTTTCTACTTTAGAACTAACGACTTTATCATTTTCTAAATTGTAAGTTACTGCCTTCAATCCAGAAACATATTCTTTTTCTCCATTTCCTTCATATAAAGGAATTTCTACATCTAAATATTGCGAAGACTTCTCTTTATTATAGATTTTAATTCTTTTAAAAACTTTGGTTTCTAATTGTCCATTAATAATCAAATTACTAATAGAACTGTATAATATTTCTGCATGAGCATCTTCTTTGATGGTTGATTTCGTTTTAGAAAGTTCGTTTTTATTGAACTCTGGATATTTCAAAAACTTGTGTTGCGAAAACACAAACATTGAAATAGAAAATAAAAAAACAGTTAAAATTTTAGTCTTCATGGTTATATTTTAGTTAAAAGAATTTTAGTATTGTCTAGGTTATTGGTTTTTTTTCTGAATTCTATATATTCTTTGAATTTTTCTTTAGGATAAATATTTTTCAGAATGGTTATTTTTCGTTGAGTGACTAATTTGCCATTTTCCATAGAAAATTGGAGAGAATAGCTGCCAAACTCTGAAGACAACTGTACAGATTTTGGAATTTCTGCCAACTTATATCCTTCTGGAATTTCTAGGGAAAAATTGTAAGTATCTTGATAAGAAAAATAGACTTCTAATGGTAATTTTCTGTCTTCATGACTGGTAGTTTGCATAAGATCTAAGAATGGCATTGCTCTTAAAATGATGTCATTTCCTAATTTTTTAGAATAATTTTTCGCTTGGAACTTCATTTCATAGTTTACCAATGCTTCGTCTCTATTATTTATCACATTATTTACCTCTAGGTTTTCCATATTGAGGTTATAATACTTTTGTTTCAAAGCATCTTTTACTTCATCTTTATTTAAGGCAGTTAGTGGCATATGCATGTCATATTGCGAACCAGAAAATCTAAATTTAGCATCCACATTTATACTATTATCTGGATTTAGTTTAACCTCAGCATTTAGAATTTCACTGCTTTCTTCTGGTTTATATGTAGGTGTATTGATTAACTTGATTTCATCCTCAGAAATAGCCATCACATTTCTATTGAGAGAGGTATAATTCAAATGATTAAAAGCAATTTCTTGTGAAGTATTTTCTAACCAAATGTTTCCTTTTTCTGTAGGAATCATTAGAATAGCATGATTTCCAAACATTTTTGGAAAATCTTCAGAAAATTTTATCGGTGAACGATCATCTGTGATGATACAGTAATAAGATTTAATTCCTGCTGCTTGCAATAAGGTTCTCATGTAATTGGTTAATGCTTTACAATCACCGTATCCTTTTTTTCTAACATCTTCTACCAACATAGGCTTCCAACCACCAATTCCTATTGCTACTAAAACATATCGGGTTTTACTCTGCATGTATTGGAAAAGTTTTTTCACCTTATCATGAGTGCTTCCTGTAAGATTAAGCGCTGCAACTTCTGCTTGAAGTGCTGGTGTAATTTCAGAAACAGGCTGAATTAAACTTTGGTAATACCAATTCCCAAATTCATTCCACTGAGTGAGGTTTCCTTTTTTCCCTTCTAAGGAAAATTGATCTAATGAAAACTCTGCTTTTGGTAAAAAATCTATTAAACTAGGTGAGCGTGGTTCATCTTCTACTGCTGGAACATTAGAAAAACTGTAAAAATATTTTTGCCCATTTTCTGTAAATGAAATTTTCGCGAAATCTGCTTCATGAACCTTAGTTCTTAATTTAATTCCAGATTTATTATTAATCGCTAAACTTGTTTTTTCTGTAGAAATATTATAGCCATCAATTGGGAAAAAATCTGGCATAAATACTGTATTTCTTGTCTCTGTGGTATAAGAATACTGTATAGAATACGGATAAGAAATTGACATGTAGTTTAGAAACAAAATTCTACTATCATCATAAAAAGAAAAACTTGGACTATGACTAGCATCTATAAAATCGCTTTTAGAGTATTTCTTAATTACTTTTCCATTTTGGTCTAAAATAGACACTTTTATATTGCTTACCGAAACACTTTTATCATAAGGAATACGAATACTTGAAAAATTATCACCAGATTTATTCAGTATGGTAATGGTTTTATTGTAAGTCTGCACCATATTATCTATGGCATTAATATCAACAGTAGTTTCATCATTTCTTACTACAGCATTGGCTTTATGAAGTAAATTTTCTGGAATCGCAGAAACCGCATAATTTTGAGAAAACAAGAAAGCACTGAAAACAAGAAAGATAAAAGATAAAAGCTTGTTCATAAAATGGTTTTGATAGTTTTTGCTAAATTTATAAAAATTCTTTTATTAAACAAACCTTTAAGAACTTGATAAAAATCACAAAAAAAGCGAGAAAAAATTTTCTCGCTGTGTGAATTAAAAATTAAAATAAAAAGTTTATGAAGTTTGTGTTTTACTGAGGTGTATTTTGTGGTTTCATTCCGCCTTGTTTTCCTCCTTTTCTCATGGCTTTATTTTTCCATGCGTCTCTTTGTTTCTGCATGTTTTCTAATCTTTGTTTTTGCCATTTATCATATTGTTCAGGCGAAAGGATTTTTTTCATTTCTGCATCATGAGCATCTCTTTTCGCTTGCATTTCTTGTTGTCTTTGCTTTCTCACTTCTTCCATTTTTGCTCTATTCGCTTCTCTTTCTGCATTATTTTTTTCTTGCAAAGCTTTTATTTGTTCCACTTGCTTTTTAGAAAGATTAAGTTCCGTAGTCATCTTGTCTAAATGAGCTTGTTGTCTTTCTTTCGCTTTCTGAACCATTTCTGCTTTTTTAGCTTCTCTTTGTTCTGGCGTAAGTTTTTGTCTCTCTTGTCCGAACATGAATACTGCACCAAAAATGGCTGCACTTAAAATTATTTTCTTTGTCATTTTTTTTGTAATTATTTGGTTAATTATCTTTTTGATGACATAATCTTACAAAGGTTAAAAGCTAAAAAGCTAAAATTTTGTTAAAAAAAACTTAGCTGTATTTTTCGATGAGGTTTTTAATAACTTCTTCTGTTTCATCCGGAAAATTGACTTGAATGGGTGCTGCATTTTTGAGCCAATGATTTAATTTTTGGTCAAATTCTTTCTCACTCCAAATCACAGTTGCTCCCATTTTTTCGGCAGCCAAAGCATTGCATTGCTGTTCATACTGATGAAACATAGGCACACACAGAAGTTTTTTGCCCAAGAATAAAGCTTCAGCGGGACCTTCGAAACCGCCACCAGTTAATAATCCTTCGGATTTTGCTAAAGATTGATTAAATTTTTCATTATTCACTTTGTAAACTTCTACATTTCCTTGAGAATAATCTTCGCGAGTATGTTTAGAAAAAACCTGAAATTTTTGGTCTGGATGTTTTGACAATTTTTTCAAAATAAACTCATCTGAATACGCAGGAAGATAAACCGTATAATGTCCTAAATTTTCTGGTTTTAAATTCCTTATTTCCGAACGAATCACAGGAGTCCTGATAAAATCATCATATCGCTCGAAATGAAAACCCACTTTATTAGTAGCTGGCGCATAATTTTTGAGAATGATTGCTCCTAGATGAATTCCAGAAATAATAGGCGTTTTAGGAGACAAAAATGCTGATTGATGACTCAGCGCAACCGATTTTTTCCCTCTCAGTTTACAAGCCCAAGCGGTAACAGGTTCAAAATCATTAATCACTAAATCATAATCTTTCACAGGGAGATTTCTAATATCTTTTATTAATTGTGAAAAATCTGCTTTCCGGAAACTGCTTCTATAATCTATTCCACCTTTGGTTCCGAAATCAAAACCGAAACCTTTGAACTGATATTTTATTTCTTCATCTAGATTTACGTCGGCTTGTGTTCCACTGATGAGAATATCTAGTTCGCCATATTTTTTGAGGATGGGAATAATTTCTCTTGCTCTGGAAACATGTCCGTTTCCTGTTCCTTGAATCGCATATAAAATTTTCATAACTACGAAGTTAGAACAAAAATTTTCTCAAAATTCAAGTTTAAATAAATTTAATGTTAAATAAAAAAAGCGAAACCAAAGTTCCGCTTTTGTGTGAATGTAAAAAATTAATTTGATATGAAGAATTACTTCTCTTATTTAACATAATCAAATCTCGTGCCTAAAAATTGGTTTATGTTTTTTATCATAAAAAATGAGGAACAATAGAATCGTTCCTCATTTAAAAATCAAAATATTGGTATGTAAAGTATGATGTTTCTATCTAAATCCGCCACCTCTATTTCCGTTTCCGTTACCATTTCCTCTTCCATTATTACCAGAAGAACGGCTTTCTGAAGCTTTGTTTTCTTGGCCTTGACCTCTAAAACCACCGCTTCTTACTGCGTCATTTCCTCTGTTTTGGTTTTCACTTCTTTGAGGAGAAACACTTCTGAAGCCTTCATTTCTAGACGGTTGTTGATTTTGGTTCCCGTAGTTTCTGTCATTATCATTTCTAGAATCTGAATTTCTAAAACCACCATTATCTCTTGGTCTTTCATCAGATGAACCTGATCTAAAACCTGAATTTTCTCTAGATTTTTCGAAATTTCTATTGTCATTATACACTCTATCATTATTTCTGAAACCTCCTGTTCTGTAAGCATCATTTTTAAATGTTCTTACATCTACATTTCTATATCTAGGAGTCACATAAACCGTTGGTCTATAATGTTTTACTCTATAATTTTGATAGTAAACAATTGGATTATAGTTTCGATAATATCTTTGATAATACACTACGTAAATTCTAGGACCTAAAATTCTTTCTAATGCAATAAATCTGTCATAATACCATCTGTTAGGATTATATCTGTAATATCTGTGCCAGTTTCCGTAATTAGAGAAACGTGAGTTTAAAATTCTTATCTCTCTGATTTGATAAGGAGAAAGCCTGAATTCTACAAAAAATCTGTCCCAATTGATGCTGATAATCGTGTTCCTGTAATCATTATAATATCCTCTATATAAATCATTGGTGTAATAATCATTAGGATATTCATAATAATATTCGTCTGGATAATTGTAATCATCATAATAATATTCATAGCCATAATTGTTGCCATAATCATCATTAGGATAATATTGTGCGTATGAAATTCCTGTAACTGATAACGCAGAAACGAGGAATAATTTTGTGAATATAGATTTCATCTTCTTAATTATTAAAGGTTCTATTAAGCATTATTAAAAATACGTGCCAAACTTTATATTTTTTGATAACGATTAGGTTGTATCTTTTTAAAAACGTAGAATTTAAGCCATATTTACTAACTAAGAATTTGATGTAGAAAAATAAAAAAAGTTAAAATCTAAACTCGATTTTAACTTTTTTATTGTGTAACTAAGGAATTTTAATCTCAATTATTGTCTGTTTGATTCACTTACAAACTGTGCAATTTTATCATTAAAATGTTCTTTTTGTAATAAATCTTCTAGTGCAATATGCATTCTGTATCTCCAATAATGAGGGAAAACCGCTGGATTATTGATTCTCTCGTCATCAGCATAAGGATTTACAATTTCATAATCTGTAGCAAAATACTCTTGAATTGGGAAAATCGCCAACATCGCTTGAGAATGCAAATGCTGTTTCATAATAATCTCTGCCAATTCTGGAAGAAGTTCTGAAGGTGCAGTTCCGTATTGATTCAATTGATTGTTATAATAATTCTGCGTAAGTTCTCGGTTTTCTTTCCACCATTGTCTTAATGTAGAACTGTCGTGAGAAGAAGCCGTAACTACGTTCATATAACCTGCATTTTGAGGATTGTAATAAGGAACATCTTCTTTTGGCGAACGCTGAACTTTTAATGCTGTAATTCCTAAAGCATCCATCACACCAGGAACACAATCTGGAACCAAACCTAAATCTTCACCACAAATCAACATATCTGTTGCAGAAAGCAACATAGGTAATTTTTCCATTGCTTTTTCATGCCAAAGTCCATCTTGTCTTCTGAAGAAATAATCGATATACAGTTCATGCAAAGCATTCTTTTCCCAATCAGAAAGATGTTGATAGGAAGATGTTTTTTGAATATTAAATCTAGGATGATAAACAATATCTTCACCGTTATTTTCGGTTAAGAATAACACATTCGCTGCAAGTGAAATCAGTTTTTCTTCCATCCAATCTCTAGGATGAGTTTTAAAATAATCTACTAATTTTCTTTGCGAATCATACTCTGGTTTGAAATGATACACTCCATTTTCTTGATATAAGAAATGTTCTGCAATCACTTCTTTTTCGTATCCGAAATTATCCCAAAGAATTTGGTCATTGATAAAAGGTCTGCAATATCTATCATAATTAAATGGAATATGTCTTGCCGAAAACTCTTGTAAAGTCACAGGAACTGCAGGATAAAAATACCCTAAAATTCCTTGTGTTGCAGTCATTGGCATTCTCCAAATTCTGAAAAATCCTAGAATATGGTCTATTCTCATCGCATCAAAATAGCGCGCAATTACGTTAAAGCGTTTTTTCCACCAATCGTAATTATTTTCTTTCATCACTTCCCAATTATAAGTTGGGAATTCCCAGTTTTGACCTAAATCAGAAAATTCATCAGGTGGTGCTCCTGCTTGAAAATCCATTCCGAAAAGTTCTGGCTCTGTCCACGCATCGGCAGAAAATCTGTAAATACCAATTGGCAAATCTCCTTTCAGAGAAATTCCTAAACCGTGGGTGTAATCTACTGCATCTTTTAACTGTAAATGCAACTGGTATTGCACCCAAGAATGAAGCATTACACTTTCAAATTCGGCATGTTTTGCATCAAAAAACTGAGAAATTTTTCCTGCAACGTATTTTTTATGCGTTTTCCAATTGTTGAAATTAGGCGTGTTATTTTTATCTCTTAAAACACAAAAGGCAGCATAAGGTTTCAGCCAATCTGCATTTTCTTTCAAGAATTTTAAGAAATCTTTGTCTTTAAGAATTTCAGATTTATTTTCTTCAAAAACGGCTTTGATGAATTTCCATTTTCCTGAAATCATTTGTTCATAATCCACAAATTTTTCAGCATTTAATTCATCTTTTCTGTGCTTATATTCTACTTTTAAATTTTCTGGAATTGAATACTGCAGATTTTCTAAACTCAAATACTGTGGATGCAATGCATACACCGAAATCGCCGCATAAGGATAAGAATCCGTCCAACTGTAATTAGCGGTAGTATCATTAATCGGCAAAATCTGAATGATAGAAAGATTGGTTTTATGCGCCCAATCTGCTAATTTTTTAATATCTGCAAACTCACCAACTCCAAAACCGTTTTCGCTTCTTAAACTGAAAACAGGAATGGCAACTCCAGCTGCTTTGTAAAGCTGTTCAGCATTAAATCTAAAATAATGATCTGCGTGAATTTGCAAAACTTCTGCATCTTGATTTGGGAAAGCTAATCTATTTTCGCCGTATTCTACTGCGATAACTTCACCTTTTTTCTCGTCAAAAATCCCGTATTTATACTGAACAAATTCTTTTTGTTTTTTTAAATCTACCGCCAATTCCCAAACGCCAACAGAAGTTTGAGCCATTTTTGGAGTGTCAGCATAACTCCAGTTACCCAAAGCTTCATTATTTCCCAAAATCACCATCTTCCAATCAGGCGAATACAGCGGAGCTTCTATTCTGAAATGATGCGTATGTTTTTTAAGAATTGCAACTTTCTCTGCTTTTAAATCTCCTAGTTTATTTTGAAGAATCTTATTATTGAGATAGTTTTCGGGGAAATTTTTATTGTTCCAGACATCGTAAATGTTATACTCTTGGAAATTATTCACAAAATTCAATCTATGATGGCAAATCTCCTCATTAATGATTTGATTATTAGCATCTAGAACCAAATATTTGTATTCTATAGATTTAGAGAAAAAATCGATTTCGCCCTTCCAATTTCTATTATCCGAGAAATGAAGGTCATGTGTTTTCACATTTTTCCCTTCAGAAACTTGAATGGCTAACCTCTGCCCAAACTCAGTTCCATAATTAATAGTGAAATATAATTTCATTTTTTTCGTTTTTCAACTCACGAATTTACAAAAATATATATGCTTTAGAAAAAATTAATTATATGATTTTTAATTTGTTTCTGATAATTTATGCCTTTAAACAAAGGGATTTAATGT
>CAZHCK010000015.1:0-39396 GCA_964530915.1 uncultured Cloacibacterium sp.
TTATAAAATTAAGTTTTCAACTAATTAAAATGCAAAACTTCCCTACGTTTTCTACTGCAAGATTAGTGCTTTCTTTGCCTACAATTTCAGATTTGGAGGACATTATTTTTCATGCCAATTCTACTTCGGAAATTGCAGAAAACACTATTACTTTTCCTTATCCTTATGAAGAAAAGCACGCTCAATTTTGGCTAAAAATGGCAGAAGAGGGTTTTGCTAAAAAAGATGCTTACATTTTTGCTATTCGTGCAAAAGAAAATTTAAAATTAATTGGTGCGATTGGTCTTCATGTAGATTTGGCAAATCAAAAAGCAGAAATTGGATATTGGCTCGGGAAATCTTTTTGGAACAAAGGCTATGTTACAGAAGCATTACAAAGAATTATACAATTTGGCTTGGAAGAGTTACATCTTAATAAAATTTATGCTTCTCATTTTCCGCATAATCCTGCATCGGGAAAAGTATTGAAGAAAAACGGTTTCGAATTTGAAGGAGTTTTGAAGCAAGAAGTTCTTAAGAATGGTCAATTTTTAGATTTACACCGATATGCTATTTTTCAAGAAAAATATTTAAGTTCAGAAAAATAAATCAAAAGCCTGACTCGTGGAGAATCAGGCTTTTTTTACTGTATTTTCTTTGTCACAGATTGCCAACTAAATTTAAACAAAGGATAGAGTAGCGCTATCAGTGCCAAAAGAAGTACAGCGCCGGAACTGGTGAAAATTTTGAAATAAATGCTCAAGGCGTTAATCATGTCATAAAAACTCTTGTTTTGCAATTTTTCAGAAATTTTCTGTAGTCCCATTCCGACTAAACAAACCCAAAATATAACCAATGATAAATTGAAGATCAAAAGACTCCAATTGTATCTTTTCCAATTTAAAAAATGCGGCGCCACATCGTCTACAATTAAAGTGATTGAAGCTAATAACAGTAAAGTATTGATGCCAATTGTAGAACCCATTGCATGCGCCACTGTAATATGTGTTCCGTGCGTATAGAAATTAATAGCAGGGATAGATATAGAAATAGAAAGAACCAAATTGAGCAAAATCCAAATTTCTGCGTAAGTAAGAATCTTAAACGAAAGCTTGTGATTTTGGTGGTTCGCTTTTAGATAAGTTTTTCTAAAAGAGTAAATAATATTCGCCAAAATAAGCAATTCCGTCATACTAATGCTGTAAGCAATCAGTTTCACAATTGGTGAAGCGGGAACAATGTAAGTATGGTGTCCCCAGTTGAACATAAGATTCGTTAAGCCAAGGAAATAAAAGAAAAATGCAATTTTAGATTGATTAATTTTTTGGTCTCCAGAAATTTTTTCCATAGCAAACATAGCAGTTCCGTACACCAGCATATTCCAAGAACCAACCATAGAACCCATAGCTTTCCACTGAATGGTTACATCTCGAATGATATTGTCATTAAAAAATGATAATTGCCAAAGTTGAGCCTCTATTGTAGTAATCAAAAAGAAAATTAAACCTGTACTCCAGCTCCAGATGTAGACTGGAACAGTTTTGTAATTAGGTTTTACCGTCATGAAGAAATTATACATGAAAATCAACCAAGAACTCACAATCAAAATCACGATATATGGCGGGAATTCTAAATATTCTCTTCCTCCGAATTTTCCTAAGACAAAGAAAACAGTCACTAAAACCAATATTAAAATTTGCAAAGCGATTTGTAATTTCGCCAGTTTTTCAGAATAAATTTTTCTACCCGAAACTTCCGGTAAATAATAATAAATAATTCCTGTAGCTGCTGTAAAAATCCAGTTGATAGAAAGATAAGTATGAAGTGGTCTCATTTTTTGGAAAGACAATGTATCTTTCAATAAATTGGGATAAAGATGTTGCAATCCTCCTAAAATCCCAAAAACAAGTCCTAAAAAAAGCGAAAAAATGGCAATGATAATAAACCAGCTTCCGATGATGTTATTTTTCAGTTTCATTTGGTGTAGTGTTTTTATAAGAAAAAGCATTTGCGTCTACATATTTTAAATAATCTACCAATGCTTCTGTTTGTTCTTTACTGAAATGAAAATTAGGCATTCTGGTTCCGCCTCCATTTTCTATAAAAGCTTTTACGTAGGCTTCTCCACGAGTTTTATCTGAAATAGCAGTAGTAAGTTCTGGACCTAAATATCCTCCTAAGCCAAAAATCTGATGGCAAGATTGACAATTGTACTCTTGATATATTTTTTTACCCAATTGTTGTCGGGTAGTCATTACGGTTCCGTAGTCTGTTGCGCCTGTATAAATCCAAGAAGAATAAGTGGCAAACGCAAAAAAGAGCGTAAAAAAAATCCATATCTTTTTCATATGTAGATATTTATTGTTTTTTAGAGGTCATATGCAATCGCTTAATCATGATTAGCATTGGTGTTTTCTAATCATGGCGATTTCATAAGATTTTTCTTAAAAATTCTGATGCAAAGTTAATTTCTTGGTCAATATCTTTTTTATGATTTATATCATCTATTAACTTGATAGTTTTTATATATCGTTGAATCTTTCTCCATTTTTTACATCAATAATTTAAAAAAATTAGATTTAAAATCTTCATAATGCTAAATTCTCAAATTATCGCATCTTGATTTTTTTTTCACTATTTTTGAACCTAGAATGAATAACCAACTTTTTGACCTTGTAGAAAACACTTCACGAAACATTTTCCTCACAGGAAAAGCAGGAACCGGTAAAACCACTTTTCTGAATAATTTCGTTAAAAAAACACGTAAAAAACACATTGTAGTAGCGCCTACTGGTATTGCTGCTATCAATGCTGGTGGTGTAACCATTCATTCTATGTTCGGGTTTCCGCTCAGAACTTTTATCCCTACTTTAGAGCGAATTAATGAAAATCTGGCGATGAATATTCCAGATTTAATGCAGCATTTCAAGTACAGAAAAGATAAATTAAAATTGCTAAGAGAGGTAGAAGTCATCATTGTAGATGAGGTTTCTATGCTAAGAGCAGATGTGCTGGATATGATGGATTTTTCGCTACGCCATATTCGCAGAAATCAAGAAAAATTCGGAGGTGTTCAAATGCTTTTTATTGGGGATTTGTACCAACTTCCGCCTGTTGTTAGAGACGAAAATGAATACATCATGAAGCAATTTTATGCTTCTCCATTTTTTTTCGATGCTTTTGTTTTAAAAAATACCAATCTCCTCACCGTAGAGCTTACAGAAGTTTTCAGGCAAAAAGATGAAGATTTTCTTGAAATTTTAAATGAAATCAGAGACGGAAATCTATCCAGAGAACATTACGAAAAGCTCCACGAAAGATACATCCCAGATTTTGAACCAAAAGAGGAAGCCTATGTTTATCTCACTTCTCACAATAGAATTGCAGATGATATTAATACAAAAAAGCTCAATGAATTAGGAGGAAAAACGTATCAATTTAAAGCTAAAATTGTTGGTGATTTTAAAGAATCTCAATTTCCGAATGAAGAAGTTTTAGAGCTAAAAGTGGGTGCTCAAGTTATGTTTATTAGAAATGATGCTACCCAAGAAAAAAAATATTTCAACGGAAAATTAGCAGAGGTGGTAGACTTGTCTGCTGATGAAATTTGGGTAAGAATAGATGGAGATGACGAAGAATATAAACTGAAAAAAGAAAATTGGGAGCAGAAAAAATATTCTCTTGACGCAGAAAAAAACATCGAAGAAGAAGTTTTAGGAAGTTTCGAACAGTATCCTATTCGTTTGGCTTGGGCGGTGACTATTCATAAATCTCAAGGGCTTACTTTTGATCGATTGATAGTAGATGCGGGGAAATCTTTCGCTTCTGGTCAGGTTTACGTGGCACTTTCGCGCTGCAGAACTTTAGAAGGAATTGTTTTGAAATCTAAAATTTCTAGCGATGTGATTTTCAGTGATAGAAGAGTGGCAGAATTTCAAGATGCTACTCATGCAAATGACCGATTAGAAGAAATTTTGCATGCCGAAAAATACGATTACAGCATCAGAAAAGTGCTTCGCTATCTGGATATCTCTTGGGCTAAAGAATCTTTGGAAGCTTGGAATCAGGCGTCCAAAGAAAGCAAATTTGTAGACAAAGAAAAAACTCAAAATTTATATTTTCTCATCAAAAAATCAATAGAAAATCTCACAGATATTTACCTGAAATTTGAAAAATTTATTTGGCCAAAAACTAGAAAGTTCATTCAAACGCAAGAAAATTGGGAAGAAATAGAAACCAAATCATCTAGAGCGGTAAATTTCTTTTTTACCAAAGTAAATGAAGAAATTTTCAAACCATTTAGAGAATTTTATGCCGAAACAAAAGGCGTAAAAGGAATGAAACAGTATAATGAAGACACGCGAGTTTTTCTGGATGATTTAGAAGATTATTTGAACGATTTAAAGCAGGTTCACTTGTTAGAAAAACCTCTTTTTGACGAAAAAAATGATGAAAAAATTTCGGTGAAAATTGCAAAAGTTCCTTCTCATGTTTTATCTTATCAATTATTTGAACAAGGAAAAACACTTAACGAAATCGCTTTATCAAAGGGAGTTCTAGTATCTACTATTTTTTCACACATGGCAAAAATTGCAGAACAGGGAGTTCTGGATTTTGAAGATATGAAAAGAATTTATCCTGTCGAAAAAATAGAAACATTCAAGAAAATTTTTGATGAAAATCCTCAAGAAGAATTGAAAGATTGGTTAAAAGTCTTGCCAAAAGATTTTGAATTTCACGAAATCAGATTACTTTGGAATTTCTTTTTGAAGAAGAAAAATTAATTTAAAATTTCCTGTAATTCTAGCCAACGCATCTCGTATTCTTCTAGTTTTTCGGAAACCCTTTCTAGCTCTGCAGAAAGTGTCGCAATTTTCTCATAATCGGCTTCATTATTGAGTTTTTCTAGAATTTCAGCACGTTTTTTTTCTAATTCAGGCATTTCTTTTTCTATAGTTTCCAGTTCGCGCTGTTCTTTGAAAGAGAGTTTCTTTTTTGGTTGCTGGTTGTTGGTTATTGGTTGTTGGTTTGTCACACTGAGCGGAGTCGAAGTGTCAGGCTTTGGATTTCCAATTTCAGTCTTTTTCCATTCTCTATATTCCGAAAAATTCCCAACAAAATCTTTGATTTTTCCATCGCCTTCAAACGCCAAAACATGGTCTACAATTCTATCCATAAAATAACGGTCGTGAGAAACGATGATGAGACAACCTGCGAAATTCTGTAAAAAGTTTTCCAAAACCGTCAATGTTGGCAAGTCTAAATCATTGGTAGGTTCATCAAAAATCAAGAAGTTAGGATTTTGATACAATACATACATTAAGTGCAATCTACGTTTTTCTCCGCCGGAAAGTTTAGAAATTGGTGAATATTGCGTTTGGTCATCAAATAAGAAAATTCTTAAAAATTGCGATGCAGAAATGGTTCTACCGTTCGCTAAAGGGAAATTTTCAGAAATATTTTTGATAAAATCAATCACTCTTTCTTCTTCATTATATTGCAGCCCTTTTTGAGAAAAGTATCCAAATTTTATAGTTTCTCCCGTTTCTATTTCGCCAGAATCTTTGGGCTCTAAACCTTGAATAATATTGAGAAGTGTAGATTTTCCTGCTCCATTTTTTCCTACAATTCCTACTTTTTCGCCTCGCTGAAATGAATACGAAAAATCTTTGAGCAAAACCAAATCACCATAACTTTTGTTGATGTTTTTGAGTTCCAAAATCTTTTTTCCCAATCTTTTCATCTCAAAATCGAGTTCCAGAGATTGCTTTTTGGTATTGGTTTTTGCTACTTTTTCGGTGTCATAGAAAGCATCAATTCTGGATTTTGATTTGGTAGTTCTTGCTTTTGGTTGACGGCGCATCCATTCTAATTCTTTTCGGTAAAGATTGTTGGCTTTGTCAATCGTAGCGTTCAAATTATCTTCACGAATCATTTTGTTTTCCAGATAAGTTGCATAACTTCCGTTATGAACATACAGATTTTGGTCTTCCATTTCCCAAACGGTGTCGCAAACAGAATCCAGAAAATAACGATCGTGTGTTACCAAAAGCAACGTAATCATGGCTTTAGAAAGATAATTTTCTAACCATTCTACCATTTCTACGTCTAGATGATTGGTAGGTTCGTCCATAATCAGCAAGACGTGTCTGTGTTCTGCTCTGGTTTCGGTAAGGAGTTTTGCAAGGGCAACTCTTTTGATTTGTCCTCCAGAAAGCGTTCCCATTTTCGCCTCTAAATTGGTGATTTTTAGCTGCGAAAGAATTTGTTTCATTTCGGTTTCTAAATCCCAAGCTTTGTGAATTTCCATTTCTGACAAAGCTTTTTCTATGAATTTTTGGTCAGTAGAATGAAGCGACTGATGATAGTTTTTAAGCGCTTGAATAGGCTTAGAATCTAGTGTCATCATGAATTCTTCTACAGTAAGTTGAGACTCAAACTCTATTTCTTGGTCGAACAAAACTACCTGAACATCTTTATTAATTACTACTTCGCCAGAATCTGCAATTTCTTTTCCTAAAAGGATTTTTAAAAGCGTAGATTTTCCAGTACCGTTTTTGGCGACAATCGCAATTTTGTCACCTTCATTAATATGGAAAGAAATATTCTTAAAAAGCGTTTTGATGCCGTAAGATTTGGTTAGATTTTCTGCAGAAACGTAGTTCATTATAGGTTCAGGTTAATTCAAAGATTGAGATTGCGAAAGTACAAAAAATGAAATGGGAAAAATTTTATTGTGGAAAGATTTATTTTTTCTTCAAGGCTTCTCCTTCGAAAGTAATGCCTTCCCAGCCAAATTTCATGAAATTTCTGATATTTTGATGATCTGTTCCTTCTGGATTTTTCAAAACATCTTCTCTGTAAAACTCGCTGAATAATAAAAGGGTTTCTTCTGGAGAAAGTTGGTTGATTTTGGCAAAACTGAAAACCTTGCAAGAGCCATTATTTTGATTGGCTTCGTTTACTGTATTTCCGTTAGTGAATTTAGTGGGTGTGAATTCGTAATGTTCATCTATATAAGCAATTACGTTGCTGAAAACCAATTCTTCTGGTGTATTTTTTAATTGTTCTAGTATCATTTTATTTTTCTTTAATCAAGTTTTAATTCGCTGAAACTCCATGGGTTTCCATTATAAATATTAAGGTCTACTTTCGTGTTAATTCCTTTTACGATGCCTTTTTCTGTGAATTGCCACATTTTCCATGAGTCTTCTTCCGAAGGGACTAAAACATCATTGTAGTTGGCTAACCAAAGTGGATAATCATCAAACTCGCCACGTAAATAATCTTTGTAATAATGGTAGTAAGTGTAAATAATGGGTTTTTCACCATATTTTTCTTCTATAATTTTACACCAAACCTTCAGATCTTCTATGAGTTTTTCCTTAGATTTTCTTCTGGGAATTCTTTCGATGTCCAAAACAGGTCGTAAATCTCCGCTTTCTAGATTTACACTTTCTAAGAAATTATTGGCTTGTAAAATCGGGTCTTCGTCTGCGCGATAAAAGTGATAAGCACCTCTCGTAAGATTGTTTTCTTTGGCTAATTCCCAAAAATCATCAAAGTGTTTATCTTTTTTTCGATTTCCCATGGAAGCTCTCATAATTACAAACTCTAATGGAATAGAACCATTAGCAATGGTAAGGCTGTCCCATTTTATATCTCGTTTGTGCTGATAATGAGAAATATCGAAACCGAAAATTTTGTCATTGTATTCTGTGACGATTTTATTGATTCTTGCGGTTTCTTCTTCGGAATTTTTTAAATTTTTATGTACAAATTTCTCAAAATACATGGCGTAATAAAATGCCACTTTGTCTCTGAGGTAAAGCCCAGTTCCTAGCAAGGTTAATCCTAAAATGGCCAACAAAATATATCTGCGAAAAAGATAATTTTTTCGTCTGGTTTTATGGATTTTTTTTCTTTTGGTAGCTTTTGGATTGGTTTTTGACATAAGTTTTGCAAAAGTAAAATTTTTAGAAAATAAATTCAGTAATTTTGCCAGAATCTTATGGAAATTAGAGATAAAATAATCGTCATCGGTGGTGGTTTTGCAGGATTGCAATTCGCTAAAAAACTTAATGGCAGTCGTACCAAGAAATTGGTAATGATTGACAAGGCGAATCATCATATGTTTCAGCCGTTATTTTATCAAGTAGCTTGCGGAAGAATTGAGCCTTCTAATATTTCTTTTCCGTTTAGAAAGATTTTTCAGCGTTCTAAAAATATTCAGTTTAGAATGACGGAAGTGAAACAGATTATTCCTTCGGAAAATAAAATTATTACAGAAGATCATGTTTTTCACTATGATAAATTGGTGATTGCAACTGGTTGTAAAACGAATTTCTTTGGAAATCAAAAAATGGAAAATCTGGCTTTCGGAATGAAAAATACTCAGGAAGCGATTTCTATAAGAAACCATGTTTTGCTCACTTTTGAAAAACTCATCATTGAAAAAAGTAGAAGTGATGATGGCAATTGGAACATCGTAATCGTAGGTTCTGGACCAACTGGTGTGGAATTGGCGGGTGCTTTTGCCGAAATGAAAAGAGAAATCTTGCCGAGAGACTATCCTAGAATGAATTTTGATGATTTAGAAATTATTCTGGTGAGTTCTACAGAAAAACCTTTGGCGGTAATGAGCGAAGAATCTCAGGAAAAATCTGAACAATATTTGAAAGATTTGGGCGTGAGATTTATATCAAATGATAGAGTTACGGATTATGATGGCGATAGCGTTTATCTAAGTTCTGGGAATGTCATTCCGAGTAATAATGTGATTTGGGCAGCAGGTGTTACTGGGAATATTATTGAAGGATTAACCGAAAATTCCATTAAAAACAACAGATACATCGTAGACCGATATAATAAAATAGTAGGATTTGATGATATTTATGCGATAGGAGACATTGCCTACATGGAAACTCCGAAATATCCGAATGGTCATCCTCAAGTGGCTAATGTAGCGATTAATCAAGGAAAAAATTTGGCTAAAAATTTCTTGAAAAAATCAGTGAATGAATGGCAACCTTACGAATATGATGACAAAGGAAGCATGGCAACCATCGGGAAACATAGAGCAGTAGTAGATTTACCGAAATTTAAATTTCAAGGGATTTTTGCGTGGTATTTTTGGATGTTTCTTCATTTAATGTTGATTTTAAGTGTGAGAAATAAACTCGCCATTTTCTTCAATTGGATGTGGAGTTACATTAATAGAGATTCTTCGCTTCGCTTAATCATCATCCCGAATAAAAAAAATAAAACCGAACAATGAGAATAGATATTATAAGTGCAGTTCCTGATTTATTAGAAAGTCCTTTCAAAACTTCCATTCTAAAAAGAGCAATGGAAAAAGGTTTGGCAGAAGTTCATTTTCATAATGTTCGTGATTTTGCATTTAACAAACATCGTCAAATAGATGATACTGTTTATGGTGGTGGCGCTGGAATGGTAATGATGTGTGAACCATTAGACTTATGTATTTCTCAGTTAAAGTCTGAGAGAGGGTATGATGATATTATTTACTTAACTCCAGATGGAGAAACTTTTAACCAAAAAATAGCGAATTCTTACTCACTAAAGAAAAATTTAATTCTGCTTTGTGGTCATTATAAAGGAATAGACCAAAGAATTAGAGATTTACACATTACCAGAGAAATTTCGATTGGTGATTTTGTGCTAACTGGTGGTGAACTAGCAGCTTGTGTAGTTGCTGATGCGATTATTCGTCTTTTGCCAGGCGTTTTAAATGATGAACAATCTGCTTTGACGGATAGTTTTCAAGATGATTTACTTTCTCCACCTATTTATACCAAACCAGAAGTTTATAAAGGAATGCGAGTTCCAGAAGTCCTTTTAAGCGGTAATTTTGGGAAAATTGAAGAATGGAGACATCAGAAAGCAATAGAAATTACACAGCAGAAAAGACCAGATTTATTAAAAGATTTCTAATCATAATAAATTATTTTTACTAAATTTACAATCCGAAAAATTGAGGCAAGGCTATGGAGAATTTTTTGAAAAAAGAACTTGTCATGTTCTATAATGTAGAAAACTTGTTTTCTCCAGACCCTAAACCAACACATTTTTTAGATCCTACCATTTCTGGATTAAGGAATTGGGACGAAAGAAAGTATCAGAATAAACTTCGAAAAATCGCCAATGTTTTTAGGCTTATCGAAGAAAAAGAAGAGGTGCTTCCAATGATTGTAGGTTTATGTGAAGTGAATAATGAAGAGGTTTTACAAGACTTGATTCAACAAGAGCCCCTTCAAAATTATGATTTTGTTCATTATAATTCTTTAGATGAAAGAGGCGTAGATACAGCGCTTCTGTACGATAAGAGAAAAATAGAATTAGTAGATTCTGAAGCCATTTCTTTTATTTTCGAAGGAGTGAATGAAGAGCAAGATGAGTATTATGATACAACCAGAGATGTTCTTTTTTGTAAATTGAAATACAATGATGAATTGCTCAATGTTTTTGTGGCACATCTTCCTTCTAAAAGAGAAAAAGATGTAAACAAACCCAAAAGAGATTACATTCTTAATTCAATTAAAGAAAGAGTTCTCACATTATTAGAAAAAGAAGAACCCGTAATAATTTGTGGAGATTTTAACGATGACCCGATTGAAGAAAATCTAAATAATTTATTATATGACAATGGAGTTGATAAAATCTTAGTGAATCCATACATAGAATTATACAATAATAAAATTTATTCTACGTTTCACTACAACCAAGGACTGTTGTTCGATCAGATTCTATTTTCTAATCATTTCTTTTTGCCTATTTCTTCTTTAGCATTTAAAAGTGCTGTAGTCTTTAATTCAGAAAAATTAAGTAATTGGGACAAAAAGTTTAAAGGAAGACCTTTTAGAACTTTTGCAGGGACCAGATATCTTGGTGGGTATAGTGATCATTATCCCGTTTATACAATTTTAGAAACAAAAGACAATTAAATTAAAAATGAAAAGCGTTACAGAAGTAGGTTACAAGCTAGATGCAATAGATAAAAAAATAATCTATATGCTCATGGATAATGCCAAAACATCTTTGGCTCAAATTTCTAAAAACATTGGTATTTCTACCACTGCTGTACATCAGAGAATAAAAAAACTAGAAACCGCAGGCGTAATAGAAAATTCTGTATCTTTTCTTAATCCAAGAAAAATAGGTTACAAAGTAGTTTCTTACATCGGCGTTTACATGGATCAGCCAAGTCATTTTCAGGAACTGATTAAATCTCTGAACGAAATTAACGAAATCGTAGAAGCTCATTATACTACAGGAAACTGGACGGTTTTCCTTAAAGTACTTTGTATTGATAATGATCATCTCATGCAAATTTTAAGCAAAATACAGAAGCTAAAAGGCGTTACAAGAACAGAAACTTTCATATCTTTGGAGCAAAGTATTAACAGACAATTAAAAGTGTAACATTATGAAAATCAACACTTATTTAGATTCTACTTATCTAAAAACTCCAGCTCAATCTGGTCTTACTGAAGAACAAACGCTAGAAACGGTAATTAATCTTGCCAAAGAAGCCATCGAAAATGACATTTTTGCAGTAATGATAAGACCTGATTATGTTAAAAAAATGAAGGAATTCCTTACAGAACAAAATTCTAGCGTAGTAATCGGTACAGTAATCGGTTTCCACGAAGGAACTTATTCTAAAGAACATAAATTAGCTGAAGCTCAAAAAGCAATTGAAGACGGAGTAGATGAATTAGATTTTGTAATCAATTATGAAGCGTACAAAAATGGTGAAGTAGATGCAGTAAAATCAGAATTTGTAGATTGTACGAAACTTTGCTTGGATAATGGTAAAATTGCAAAATGGATTATAGAAATCGCTGCACTTACTGATGAGCAAATTGCAGATATCACCAAAAAAATCTCTACTTGGGCTGAAGAAAACTTCAAAGCAGAAGATTTAAACAGAATATTTGTGAAATCATCTACAGGTTTCTACCAAACAGAAGGCGGAAAACCAAATGGAGCAACTGTGGAAGGAATTAAAATCATGCTAGAAAATGCAGGTTCACTTCCTGTAAAAGCTGCAGGTGGTGTAAGAACTCCAGAAGAAGCAGAATATATGATTAACCTAGGTGTAAAAAGAATAGGAACATCATCTGCAAAAGCTTTAATTAAAAACGAAGAAGTTTCTGGAGGTTACTAATCTTTCGGAATTTTCAAAAATAAAAAACCATCGAATTTCGATGGTTTTTCTTTTTTATGATTTAAAAAATTATTGCTGTTTTACCACTTGTGTTACCTTTTGGGTATTGTCTGACAAAGTGTATTTCATTAAATATTTGCCAGGTTTCAGTTTATCTAATCTAATTTCGGCGGTGTTCAAGTTCACCATGGTTTCTGAAACTTGAGTCCCGATAATAGAGTAAAAAGTTACAGATTTTACCTTTAGCATTGGGTTTTTAGCTTTTACAATGATAAAGTCTCTTGTAGGATTAGGATAAGCGACTAAAACTCCATCATCAGATTTTTGAGAATCAGAAAGCGGTTCTCTTAATGTTTGTTGAGCTTTTGCTTCGCCCGAAAACATTAATAGACCTACCGAAAATAATATAAAATATAAAGTTCTTTTCATTTTACTTAATTCATTCTTATCTCAAAGAATATACAAATTTATTTAAACGAATTGATATACACAATAGTTATAAATAACTAAATTTGCAGAGTATAAAACAAACTTTGTTCCAAAAATGATAATTTTTTCAAGAAATAGAAGATTACGTACTAACGAAAGCATCAGAAGTCTTGTTAGAGAAACAGTACTCACTACCAATGATTTTGTAATGCCAATGTTCGTAATGGAAGGTGAAAACGCACAGGAAGCTATTCCATCAATGCCGGGAATTTTCCGCAGAACAGTAGATTTAACGGTGAAAGAATGTAAAGAACTTTTTTCACTGG
This sequence comes from uncultured Cloacibacterium sp., assembly GCA_964530915.1. Taxonomy (GTDB): domain Bacteria; phylum Bacteroidota; class Bacteroidia; order Flavobacteriales; family Weeksellaceae; genus Cloacibacterium. The sequence continues at coordinate 12,925 of CAZHCK010000015.1, forward strand.
GAGTGAAAGCAGTTAATATTTACATGAAAGTTCCAGAAAATTTAAAAGATAATCTCGGAACCGAAGCTTGGAATCCACATGGTTTGATGCAAAGAACCATCAGAGAAATTAAAAATGCCATTCCAGAAATGATTGTAATGCCAGATGTTGCTTTAGACCCTTATTCAATCTATGGTCACGACGGAATTATTACCAACGGACAAGTAGATAATGATGCTACCAATGATGCTTTGGCAAGAATGTCTGTTTCTCACGCAGAAGCGGGTGCAGATGTTGTAGCGCCAAGTGATATGATGGATGGTAGAGTTGCTGCAATTCGTCAAGCTTTAGAAGAAACTGGTCATATCAATGTAGGAATTTTGAGCTACGCTGCAAAATATGCAAGTTCATTCTACGGACCTTTCAGAAGTGCATTAGATTCTGCTCCTAAAGATTTTCAGGAAATTCCAAAAGATAAAAAGACCTACCAAATGGATTTTCATAATTCTAGAGAAGCCTTAAATGAAGTTTACAAAGACATCGAAGAAGGCGCTGATATTATTATGATAAAGCCGGGTCTTCCGTATTTGGATATTGTAGCAAAAGTTCGTCAAGAGATAGATTTGCCAATCGCCGTTTATAATGTGAGCGGAGAATATGCAATGCTGAAAGCTGCTGCTCAAAACGGTTGGTTAGATAATGACAAAGCCATTATAGAAAGCCTTACTTGTATTAAAAGAGCAGGTGCAGATATGATTTTCACCTATGCTGCCAAAGAAGCTGCTATTCTTTTAAATCAATAGGGCGCCAAATTCCAGCTTTCGCTACTCGCTTTTTTCTGCGGCGGCGAAGCCGCCGCAGAAAAAAGAGCTCAAACATACCGCTCAATCTGGGGCGCAAGTTCAGGAATTTTTATAATCTATTTTTCTAAAAATAACTTACAAAAAAATATAACCAACCCTTTCTGCGTTTTATGCACATACAAAAAACGCAGAAAGGGTTTCATAATTTGAAAACTTCCATTTTTTTAACTTAAGATTTGCAATTTTAAGACTTCCGACTTCCAACTTCATACTTCTGACTTTTTTCATATCTTTGTCTCTATGATTTTACGTGGCGAAAATTTAATTAAAGAATACGGACCTAAAAAAGTAGTAAAAGGCGTTTCCGTAGAAGTAAAAAAAGGAGAAATTGTAGGTTTACTCGGACCAAATGGTGCCGGAAAGACTACTACTTTCTATATGATTGTGGGATTGGTAAAACCTACTTCTGGCAAAATTACGCTTGACGGAAAAGATATTACCAATGATGCCATGTATAAACGTGCGCAGAAAGGAATTGGATATTTGGCTCAGGAAGCTTCTGTTTTTAGAAAGCTGTCAGTAGAAGACAATATTTTGGGCGTTTTACAACTCACCAATAAATCTAAAGAAGAACAAATCCGCAGAACCAACGAACTGATTGAAGAATTTTCACTAGAACATGTTCGCAAAAACCGTGGAGATTTACTTTCAGGAGGTGAAAGACGTAGAACCGAAATCGCGCGTTGTCTTGCTACAGACCCAGATTTCATTTTGTTGGATGAACCTTTTGCAGGAGTAGACCCAATTGCGGTAGAAGATATTCAGAAAATTATCAGAAGTTTGGTGAAAAAAGACATCGGTGTTTTAATTACTGACCACAATGTTCAACAAACTTTGGCGATTACCAACAAAACCTACATCATGTTCGAAGGAAACATCTTGAAAGAAGGTTTACCAGAAGATTTAGCTAATGATCCACAAGTAAGACAAGCTTATTTGGGTGAGAATTTTAGATTTGAAAAATTCTAAACATCCATCATCTAACATCCAACATCCTGCTATTTTATGAAAATCTACACCAAAACTGGCGATAAAGGCGAAACCTCTTTATACGGAGGAACTAGAGTTTCTAAAGCTGCTGCAAGAGTAGAATCTTATGGAACTTTAGACGAACTTAATGCGTTCATTGGTTTGGCAAAAGCCGAAATTTCCGATGAAAAAGTGTTGAGTCAACTGCAGAAAATTCAGTTTGATTTATTTACTGTTGGTTCAGAGGCAGCTACTCCAACAGATAAATTGATTTTAGCCAATGGTAAAAATCGTTTAGATTTAATGATTTCCGAAAAGGAAATATTAGAATTAGAACATTGGATGGATGATTTAGATGCATCTTTAGAACCTTTACAATTCTTTATTTTACCAAGCGGTGGCAAAGCTGCTGCATCTATTCACGTTTGTAGAACGGTCTGCAGAAGAGCAGAACGCGCTATGGTTCACCTCAATGAAACCGAAGAAGTAAGACCAGAACTCATCAAATATCTCAATAGATTGTCTGATTATCTGTTTATTTTAGCCAGATATATCTCTAAAATTTCTGGAGAAAAAGAAGAATACTGGAATCCTTCAGAAAGAGCTAAATAAAACGCTCTAAACAATTATAAAATCTGTGATAAAAACCGCACTTCTTTTCATCAACGGAACTCCACCTAATGAACTTCCTCATTTGGAAGGTTATGATGTAGTTTCTTGTAGTGATGGGGCTTTTCATTATTTAAAAGATAAAAATTTCCCTCTGGAAAAACTAGATTTTATTTCGGGAGATTTTGATTCTCATGAAGGCAGTGACGAGAATATTTACCACAAAAAATTTATTCATACTCCAGACCAAGATTTTACAGATTTTCAAAAAGCTTTAGATATTCTCAAAAAAAATGGAGTAAAAAAAGTAGACGTTTATGGAGGAAGCGGTGGTGAACAAGACCACTTTTTAGGAAATCTTCACGTAGCTTTTCTCTTTAAAAATGAAATGGAAATCACTTTTTTTGACGAGTTTTCCAGATACTTTTTCATCTCTAAAAATTTTAAAATTCACGAGGTAGAAGGAAAGATGATTTCGCTTTTACCATTTCCTTTTGTGGAAAAAATTTCGACCAAAGGTCTTAATTGGGAGCTCTTTAACGAAGAATTGAGCTTAACCAGAAGAGTAGGAACCCGAAATTTTGCCCGAGAAAACACCATAGAAATCACGTATGAAAACGGTGATGTATTGATTTTTATCGGAAACTAAATTTGTGAATTTTTAACTCAAAAAATCCAATCTTTTTTCGCATTTTTGTAGTCTTAAATTTTTGCAATAAATGAAAATAAAATATGCTGAACTTATTGACCAAACACTTTACTTTCCGCAAGAGGAATTTAAGTATGAGGATCAACAGTTGTACTTTCATGATATTCCTTTGATGGACTTGGTAGAAAAATTCGGAACTCCGTTGAAGTTCAGTTATTTACCCAAGATTTCGCAAAACATTCAGCGTGCAAAAACGTGGTTTAAAGATGCTATCAAAAAGAATGAATATAAAAATTCTTACAGATACTGTTACTGTACCAAATCTTCGCACTTTTCTTTCGTATTAGAAGAAGCGCTTAAGAATGATATTTCTATCGAAACCTCTTCTGCTTTTGACATGAATATTGTTAAAAATCTATTCGAAACAGGGAAAATTGACAAGACAATAGAAGTGGTTTGTAATGGTTTCAAAACCGATGATTATTTGGCTAAAATTTCAGATTTAATCAATAATGGTTTTGAAAATGTGATTCCTGTTTTAGATAATTACAGAGAATTAGATAAATTGACTGAAAGTATAGATACTACCTTTGATATTGGGATTAGAATTGCTTCGGAGGAAGAACCAAAATTCGAATTTTATACCAGCAGATTAGGAATTGGGTACAAAGATATTATTCCTTATTACAGCCAAAAAATTGCAGAACACCCGAATGCAAGGTTGAAAATGCTTCACTTTTTCATCAATACCGGAATTAAAGATACTGCGTATTATTGGAACGAACTTTTCAAATGTTTGAGAGTGTATGCAAGATTGAAAAAAATTGCTCCAGAAGTAGATTCTCTTAATATTGGTGGCGGTTTCCCTATTAAAAATTCTCTTCAATTTGATTATGATTATGAATACATGGCAAATGAAATCGTGTATCAAATCAAAAAATTCTGTGAAGAAGAAGGAGTAGAAGAACCAAACATTTACACTGAATTTGGTAGTTTTACCGTAGGTGAAAGTGCTGGAAATTTATATAAAATCATTTCTCAAAAACGCCAAAATGATAGAGAAAAATGGAACATGATAGACTCTTCTTTCATGACTACACTTCCAGATTCTTGGGCGATTTCTAAGCGTTTTATCATGTTTCCGCTGAATCGTTGGGAAGATTCTTATGAAAGAGTTTTCTTGGGCGGATTAACTTGTGATTCAGATGATTATTACAATTCTGAGCAACATGCAAATGCGATTTATTTGCCAGTATTCAGCGATACCAAACCATTATATATCGGTTTCTTTAATACAGGAGCTTATCAGGAAAGTATTGCCGGTTTTGGTGGAGTTCACCACTGTTTATTGCCTCAGCCAAAACATATTCTCATCCAAAAAGCTAAAAACGGAAAATTACAATACGAAGTTTTCAGCGAAGAGCAAAAACCTGAAGATGTATTGCATCTTTTAGGGTATAAATAATTGGTTAATAGAATTTTATATTATAATAAAAACATAAAAATTTAAAATTTCAATGAAAACATACGCAGGAATTCCTGAAGAAAATGCACAATTAGAAACTTCAAAAGTAATGCTTGTTACGGTTCCTTATGACGGAACTTCTACTTGGGGAAAAGGTGCAGATAAAGGTCCAGAACTTTTCTTAGACGCTTCAGAAAACATGGAGCTTTATGATATAGAAACAGGTACAGAACCTTATTTAGAGGGAGTTTGGTTGGCTGGAGAAGTTTCAGAAAATGCTTCGCCTGAAGCAATGACAGAAGCGGTTTACCAAAAAACTAAAGAAATGATGCAAAACGAAGGAAAGTTATTTACACTTTTCGGAGGTGAGCATTCTGTTTCTATCGGTTCAATTAGAGCATTTGGAGAAAAATATCCAGATTTAACAGTTCTTCAGTTAGATGCACATACCGATTTGAGACCAGAGTTTCACGGTTCTACTTCTAACCATGCTTGTGCAGTTTTTGAAGCTTCTCAAAAATTAAATTTAGTCCAAGTAGGAATTCGTTCTTGTGATGCAGAAGAAATGCAATACGTTCCAAAAGGACAGTGTTTCTGGGCTCACGAAATTGCTAAAAATCCGAATTGGATAGATGATGTTTTAGAAAAAGTTTCTGGTAATGTGTATATTACTATAGATTTAGATGCTTTTGATCCGTCATTTGCACCAAGTACAGGAACACCAGAGCCAGGAGGTTTAGAATGGTATCCTACATTAGAACTCTTGAAAAAAGTGTTCGAAAAGTGTAATGTAGTAGCTTTTGATATCGTAGAGTTAATGGATTCTCCTTACGTGAAACCTACCGCATTCTTAGCAGCTAAGTTGTACTATAAAATGTTAGCTTACTATCATTTAAACCAAAAATAAATAATTGATTTATTCAAAATAAATTTAAAAAGCATCAGAATTCTGGTGCTTTTTTATTTAGCTCTGATTTGAAATTTCAAAAATTTAATAAAACTTTATAAAACTTGTATAAAGTAGACCTAGTTTTTATCTTTACATTTGGAAACAATAATCATTAAAATCCTCTCATTATGAAAAAAACGATTAAAATCACTGCTTTAGCTTTCGTGGTTTCTTTTGCCGCTATCTCATGTCAAAAATCTGTTTCAGATGCAGAACTGACTACACAATCTACAACAGCTATCTCTGCGTATCCTGAAACTTCTGTTGAGGTAAAAGATGGAGTGGCACATTTAAGCGGAACTTTTGCTTCTCAAGGAGATAAAGATGCTGCCATTGCTGCGATTAAAAATATTAAAGGAGTAAGAGATGTAATGGATATGGCAAGCGTAGAAGCTGCTGATCCTGTAATGGAGACAATTACAGCTATTGACCAAGAAACTCAACAAAAAGTAGCAGATGCTATTAAGGATTTTCCATCGGTAAAAATGGATGTGGTAAATGGCGAACTAACGTTAACTGGAGAAGTTACAGCAGAACAGGCAAGAAAAATTAAAATGTCTGTAGATGCATTGAAAGTAGGAAAAGTAAATTATGATTATAACGTTAAAAAATAATTACATGTCATTACAAGATAAATACTCAAAGGTAGTTTCGGCTGCTAAGTCGGCTGAAATTAATGATTTAAAGGTATTGGAGCAAGACGGTATTCTTTACATTTCTGGAAATACTTCTACAAGCGCTGCAAAAAATAAAGTTTGGGATGCTTATGGAGAAATAGATGCCTCTTATTCAGCTTCTGATATCAATATAGATATAGAAATTACAGGTTTAGCTAAGGGAACTCCATTAACTGTAGATACAGAAAATTCTAATTTAAACATCAGGCAAGAACCTTCTATAGAAGGAGTAATTTTAGGAAAAGCTGCCAAAGGCGAAGTGGTAACTTTAGTAGAACAATCTTCTAGCGATTGGTGGAAAATTAAAACCCAAGACGGAGAAGAAGGTTACGCTTATTCCAGATATTTAAAAGCTTAATAGAAGTCTCAAAAATATATTTACAATCCCGAATTTTTCGGGATTTTTTTATTTTTTCAATTGAATTCTTAAAATTTTGGCAGAGTATGATAAAAACTTATATTTGTATTCTATAGAAAATCAATATATGAAAGGACAAAACAAACTCTTCTTTGCAATTATCATAGCATTAATTTTAGGGGTAATTATTGGTGGGGTAGTTCACACTCAGTTTCCAGAAAATACAGAATCTTTTTCTAAAAATATAAAACTTCTCGGAACCATTTTCATCAGATTAGTACAGATGATTATCGCACCATTGGTTTTCACAACATTAGTTGTGGGAATTGCGAAAATGGGAGATACTGCAATGATTGGTAGAGTTGGTGGTAAAGCGATGCTTTGGTTTATTACTGCTTCTTTGGTTTCGCTCATGTTAGGTTTAGTTTTGGTAAACTGGTTTGAGCCTGGTCATGTTACCAAATTACCTATTCAAGATGCAACTTCTGCTAAAGAAATCTTGGATAATTCCAAAGGATTTTCTCTGGAAGATTTTGTGAAACACGTAGTCCCAAAAAGCGTTTTCGAAGCTTTTGCTACCAATGAGGTTCTACAAATTGTATTGTTTTCTATCATGTTTGGGATTGCCCTTTCTCATTTGGGTGATGAATATTCTAAACCTGTAATCAAATTTTTAGATGTTTGTGCTCATGCTATTCTGAAAATGGTAGGTTATATCATGTGGTTTGCACCACTTGGTGTTTTAGGAGCTATTGCAGCAGTTGTAGCAACCAATGGTTTCGAAATTTTCAAAGTTTATGCGATTTATCTTCGAGATTTCTTCTTTGCACTTGGAATCTTATGGTTGATTTTATGTATTGTAGGTTATCTCATTTTAGGAAATAGATTATTCGAATTATTAAGAAGAATCAAAGAACCTTTACTTATCGCATTTTCTACTACCAGTTCAGAAGCGGTTTTCCCGAAATTGGTAACAGAATTAGAGCGTTTCGGTTGTAATAACAGAATCGTATCATTTATTTTACCATTAGGATATTCTTTCAATTTAGATGGAAGTATGATGTATATGACTTTTGCCTCTATTTTCATTGCTCAGATTTATGGAATCGACATGACGGTTGGTCAACAAATCACTATGCTTTTGGTGTTAATGCTCACTTCAAAAGGAATTGCAGGAGTTCCAAGAGCGAGTTTGGTGATTATTGTAGCGACTTGTTCTATGTTTGGAATTCCGCCAGAAGGAATTGCACTCATTTTACCGATTGACCATTTCTGCGATATGGGAAGAAGTATGACCAATGTTTTAGGAAACGCACTCGCTACTTCGGCCGTTTCTAAATGGGAAGGGCAGCTTGACAATCACGGTGGTGAATTATAAAAATTAAAATCCGCAAAATTTGCGGATTTTTTTAATGTCCGTCATTTATTCTTTTCAAAAATTTTTCACTTAACTCTATATTTATTTTTTCATTTATTCCGTGTTTATCACAAAATTTATTTAAGTTATCAAAATATTTTTCAACAAATCTCACAGCTTCTTTTGTGTTATACTCAATTTTATTTATTGATGTTCTTTTAAAATTAATGTGTGCTATGAATAAAATTTTAACAAAATTTGCGTTTTCTTCTAAAGTTAAAAAATAAGGGAAGCCATCAATTATTCTGAAAACTTATCGTACCCAATCCATAACTTCAGGAATTTCGTTTAATTCTCTATTGTCTTCATTGTATCCATCTATTAATATGTCAACTTTTTCTCTAAAATGGATTATTAGATCCTCACCACTATTTTCAAATCTATCAAACATAAGAAGTAAATTTTCAAATTTTTTATGAATAATTTCTTCTTTGGCGACAATTAATAAGATTTTTTCTCTAGTTTTTAAAAAATCATTTATTTTCCAATAATGTTCTAATTGAGAAACATAATCTACTTCTGGGCTTATAAATTCTTTTATATCTAATTTTGAATTTTGTGTTAGTTTTTGTTTTTTTGGTATTGTGATTTTCCATGAATCTCCAGTCCTTGTTGTTTTTTCAGGATTACAATGAGCCCAAAAAATTTCTTCAGTTTCATCATTTACTAAAAAGATTAAAACTGGAATGTCATGATTTAGATAGTAATTCAAATGACTTAAATGACCTCTATATTCCCAGCCTAATTCATTTTCTTTTGAGAAGTAAGAATTCCCCGTTTTTATTTGTAGAGCAATGGTTTTTCCAGTAATTTCGCCAAAATTATTAATAATATCAATAAAAGCATCTATTCCAAAATCATGTTCTTGATGATTTCTCCTGAACATCCATCCCAAATCTTTTTCAATGGTTTTTTTCGTAATTGTTAGTCCAATCTCACCTTTATGTATACTTTTTTGATATTTTGGAAGTTTCATTTAATTGGAATGATTTTTCATTTGTGTAAAAATATTCTTTCAGCTTATTTTTCTCTTCTCTAGCATCTAGAAAAACAGCATTATCATCAGAAAGTCTATTTTCTAAAATTTCTTGTTGAGTTTTAGATAAATATTCAGTTTGTTTTTCTGCAACTATTGTACTTCCATTCTCTTTTTTGAAAGTTACGCCTATAAATTCTAAAAAGTAGAGAAAAAAAGCTTTTTTGCCTTCTGGAATAGTTACTTTAAAGGTTTTTAATTTTTAATATTTGAACAAATATAACAAAATTTATATTTACAAAAATCAATTCTATCAATCATTGAGATACTTATTTTTATTCATTCCAAATTAATTATTTTTATGTAAATTTGTATCTCAAAAAATTTCAATAAATTATGTTGACGAAAACCAGAGTTCAGGAGTTTCTGAAAGAAATAGAAGTTGATGATTTAGTACAAAACTTCCAAGTAATGGGTGATGATGTGTACATTGATATGATTGCACATTCCCCAGCAATGCACGAAAAGAAGAAGCTGGAAGCAGCCATGAAGCAGGCTTTTGCTACGGAATTTGGTGACCAAGTAGTGCTGAAACTTAAAATTACTTCGCCTGAACCTTCGCAAGTTCAACAAAACCAAATCAAAGGAAAAGAAATCCCAGGAATTCAAAATATTATCGCCATTGCTTCTGGTAAAGGTGGCGTAGGAAAATCTACTGTTACTGCAAACTTAGCCGTGACTTTACAAAAAATGGGATTTTCTGTAGGTGTTCTTGATGCAGATATTTATGGACCATCTGTTCCTACCATGTTTGATACGGAAGCAGAAAAACCAATTTCTGTAGAAGTAGATGGTAAAAATATGATGAAACCTATCGAAAATTACGGCGTGAAAATGCTTTCGATTGGATATTTCTCTGGAGCTAATCAAGCAGTAGTTTGGAGAGGACCTATGGCAAGTAAAGCTTTAAATCAAATGCTTCGTGATGCAGCTTGGGGAAATCTAGATTTCTTATTGATTGACCTTCCTCCAGGAACAGGAGATATTCACCTTTCGATTATTCAAGAAGTTCCTGTAACGGGCGCTGTAATTGTTTCTACACCGCAACACGTAGCTTTAGCAGACGTGAAAAAAGGAATCGCTATGTTTACGATGGAAAGTATTAATATTCCAGTTTTAGGTTTAATTGAAAATATGGCGTATTTTACACCTGAAGAATTGCCAGAAAATAAATATTACATCTTCGGAAAACAAGGTGCTCAGTTTATGGCAGAAGATTTAGGAATTCCAGTTTTAGGTGAAATTCCTTTAATTCAAAGCATTAGAGAAGCGGGAGATGTTGGTAGACCAGTAGCATTGCAAGAAGGTTCTAAAATTGCAGAAATCTATAAAGAAACTGCACAAAAAATGATAGAAAGCTTAGTGGAAAGAAATAAAAATCTACCACCAACTGAAGCGGTGAAAATTACAACAATGGCAGGTTGTTCGCCTAAGAAATAATTAGGGCAATTACAATTTTTGAATACAAATTTTGAATAAATTATGAATAAAGATAAACTCACTCACGAAGAAATAGTAACCAAAGTAATGGAAGCTTTGGAAAGTATTCGTCCGTTTCTAAATAATGATGGTGGTGATATAGAATTGGTAGATGTTATTGATAATAGAGTAATGGTAAAACTACAAGGAAACTGTTCTGGTTGCCCTATGAGTTTTTCTACCATGAAACTAGGTGTAGAAAATACCATCAAACAATTTGTGCCAAGCATCAAAGAAGTGGTGAGTGTAGACTAATCTTTTTTACAATAAAATAAACGAAGGCTGCAATTTTGCAGCCTTTTGTTTTTGAATATTTCGATTTATTTTTTGCCTAAACCGAGTTCTTTAATCGCCATTTCGCGCATTTCTACTTTTCTTACTTTTCCTGAAATGGTCATTGGGAATTCTTGCACGAATTTCCAGTATTTGGGAACTTTATAATGGGCAATTTGACCTTTGCAGAAGTTGACAAGTTCTTCTTCGGTTAAAGAAAATCCTTCTCTTACTTTAATCCAAGCCATTACTTCCTCCCCGAATTTTTCACTCGGAACGCCAATCACTTGAGCGTCTAAAACATTAGGATATTGATATAAAAAATCTTCAATTTCTTTAGGAGAAATGTTTTCCCCTCCTCTGATAATCAAATCTTTAATTCTTCCAGAAATATGAATGTAGCCTTCTTCGTCCATCATGGCCAAATCGCCAGTATGCATCCATCTTGCGCTGTCTAAAACTTGATGGGTTGCTTCTGGATTATCCCAATATTTCAACATTACAGAGTAACCTCTGGTACAGAGTTCTCCATTTTCGCCTCTGTTCACGATTTTACCGGTTTCCGGATTGATGATTTTAATTTCTAAATGGTCATGAATGGTTCCTACCGAATGAATTTGTTTTTCAAAAGGAGTTCCAATTTTAGTCTGAGTAGAAACAGGCGAAGTTTCCGTCATTCCATAGCAAATGGTCACTTCTTTCATGTTCATTTGGTTTTCTACTCTTTTCATCACTTCTGGCGGACAAACCGCTCCTGCCATCACACCTGTTCTAAGGCTTGAAAGATCATAATTTTTTAAATCTAATTCATGCAAAGTAGCGATAAACATCGTAGGAACGCCATAAAGTGAAGTGCATTTTTCTTTTTCTACTACTTCTAGCGTAAGTTTTGGGTCAAAACTATCATTAGGAACAACCATGGTAGAACCATGAGCGGTACAACATAAATTTCCAATCACCATTCCGAAGCAATGATAAAAAGGAACAGGAATACAAACCTTGTCTTTTTCGGTATAATGAAGTCTGACGCCAATGAAATATCCATTATTCAAAATGTTATGGTGAGACAGTGTAACTCCTTTTGGGAAACCTGTAGTTCCAGAAGTATATTGAATATTTACAGGGTCGTCAAACTGAATTTGGTTTTCATATTTTTGAAGTTCTTCATCAGAAATATGAACTGCTCCTTTAAGAAAATCATCCCAATTTTCATCAAAAAAGACTTCATCTACTAGTGTTGAGGTAAATTCTCGAGCATCGTCTACCATTTTTTTATAATTGCTGGTTTTGAAACTCAAAGACGCAAACATATATTTGATTTGAGATTGATTCAATACAAAAATAAGTTCACTGGTTCTGTAAGCAGGATTAATATTAACCAAAATTACCCCAATTCTGGCAGTTGCATATTGCAATAAAACCCATTCATAACGATTGGGAGACCAAATTCCAACTCTATCACCTGGTTTTGCACCTAGATGTAAAATTGCTTTGGCAACTTGCGAAGTTTGCTCGTAAAATTCTTCGTAGGTAGCTCTATAATTTTGGTGTGAGCAAATCAGAGCATCATTTTTAGGAAATTTTTCTACTGTTTTCTTTAGATTTTCGCCAATTGTTTCTCCTAAAAGTGGAATAGAAGAATCGCCGTGAACATAGGATAATTGAGTATTCATTCTTTATATTTTTGTAAGAAAAAAACCTTTCTTTTCAGATAGGTAGAATAAAGGTATAAAGAATTCTTAAATGATTTTTGAAATGTATATTAATTTAGCAAAATTATAACTATTTCTTCTTCACTTTATCATAAATGCTGTGAATTAATCCATCGGCAACAGAAATTTTAGGAACGAAAATCTGTGATATTTCTGCCCAACCTAATACTTTATTAAAAATTTCTAGTGCTGGAACAATTACATCTGCTCTGTCTTCTCTCAAATTATGTTTTAGCATTCTTTCTTCTACGGTAAGTTCTTTCAAATCTTTATAAAATGTTTTGAGCATATTCGCAGACATTGGTTTTCCGTCTTTGGTTTTGCTCATACTAAAAATTTTATTGATATTTCCGCCAGAACCAATTGCAACCATAGGTTTTTTGCTCACGATTTTGGTTTTGATTTCAGTCTTCATTTCTTCCCAATTTTCTTTGGTGACTAAATTATTGAGCAGTCTAATCGTACCAATATTGAAAGAATGTTCGTATTTCATTTTGCCATTTTCGTAGTATGTCAATTCAGTAGAACCACCACCTACGTCTATGTATAAATATCCAAAATTTTTGTCAAGACCTTCTGCTACGTGATTTTCGTAGATAAGTGTAGCTTCTTCGTCTCCAGAAATAATTTCTATTTCTATGCCCGATTCTTTTTTGACCAAATCCCTTATTTCTTTACCGTTTCTGGCATCACGCATGGCACTGGTAGCACAAGCTCGGTAATGTTCTACGCCATAAATTTCAATCAATTGAGAGAAAACTTTCATAGATTTAATTACCATTTCCTTTCTTTCTTTGCCAATTTCGCCAGTGGTAAAAACATCAATCCCTAATCTAAAAGGAATTCTCAGAAGATTCAATTTTACGAATTCTGGTTTTCCTTTTTTAGATTCTTTTACTTCATTGATGAGCAATCTTGCTGCATTACTCCCGATGTCTATTGCTGCAATTTTCATGTTTTATATTTCTTTTGGGGTGTGGAAGAATAGGAAATTTTTCTCTGCATTTTTAAAATCTTTCCAACTTTCAGCAGAAATTTTAAAAGCGACAACAGAGCAAGTTGGCATGTGTGCTATATTTTCATTAGTTAGAGAATTAGCAAAATAAGTAATCCCGTTATTATGAGAAAAAATGGCAACATGGTCTAAAGAATCGTTCAGATGTTCTATCACTTCTAAAAATTCTGTAGGCGAAGCATTGTATAATTCTTCTATTTTTTGAATGTTTTTATTTTCGAACACTTCGGCGAAATATCTGCAAGTAGTCAATGCTCTTTTTGCAGGACTAGTCACAAATGCATCAATGGTTACAGAAATTTCTTTGAGGAATTTCGCCATTTTAGGGGCATCTTTGTGTCCGCGCTCATTTAGTGGTCGGTCAAAATCATCTGTATTCGTTGGCCAATCACTTTTGGCATGTCTTACTAAAAGAAGTGTTTTCATAGGGTAGAAAAGTTTCTGAGTTTAAAATTAGCAAAAATTTGAATTTCTACAAGCTGAAAAATTTTAGTAAATTTGCAAACTATGAGTCAAGTAGTTGCTATTGATTACGGAAAAGTGCGTTGCGGAATTGCAGCTACAGATGATATGCAGTTGATTGCTAGCGCATTAACTACTGTAGAAACCAAAAATATTTTTTCTTTTTTAGAAAAATATTTTTCAGAAAATAAAGTTGAAACGCTGGTAATAGGTTTACCTACTGATTTGAAGGGGAATTTATCAGAAATAGAGACGGATATTTTAAAATTTATAGAAAAAGTGAAAGAACTTTTTCCCGAAGTAGAAATTCATCGATTTGATGAACGTTTTACCTCAAAAATGGCTTCGTTTTTTATCTCTCAAAGTGGGAAAAATAAAAAGCAGAGACAAGAAAAAGCGCTTATTGATAAAGTGAGTGCTACCATAATTTTACAGAATTTTTTAGAACAAAAACAAAGATGATTTTACCAATCAGAGCATACGGAGACACAGTTTTAAGAAAAAAAGCCCATGATATTACGCCAAATTATCCTGAGCTTAAAGAACTTATAGACAATATGTTCGAAACCATGAACGCAGCACATGGAATAGGTCTTGCTGCGCCTCAAATAGGCTTAGATATTCGTCTTTTCATCGTAGATGTAACTCCATTAGCTGATGATGAAGATTATGAAGATATTGCAGATGAATTGAAAAATTTCAAAAAAGTATTCATTAACGCTAGAATTTTAGAAGAAAGCGGTAATGAATGGAAATTTAATGAAGGTTGTCTTTCGATTCCTGATGTGAGAGAAGATGTGAGCAGAAAAGAAACCATTTTGATAGAATATTTTGACGAAAATTTCGTTAAACATACCGAAACTTTTTCAGACATTAGAGCCAGAGTAATTCAGCATGAGTATGACCATATTGAAGGCGTACTTTTTACGGATAAACTCAGTCCATTAAAGAAAAAAATCATCAAAGGAAAATTAACTAAAATTACTTCTGGAGATATTCATGTAGGATATAAAATGAGATTTCCGAAGTAACAAAAACTTCAAGTTTGAGACTTATTGAATCACCAAAAAATCTTGAACACAACTCTATTGAACTTAAAAAAATAAAAATAAAATGCAGTTAGAAAAAATAATTTCGATTTCTGGGAAACCAGGTTTGTTTACCCTAGTAACGCAATTAAGATCAGGTTTTATCGTAGAAGATATTTCTACAGGAAAAAAAGCAAGCATTTCTAATACTTCTCAAGTAAGTTTATTAGACAATATTGCGATTTATACTTTTGACCAAGAAGTTCCACTTTTTCAAGTAATGAAAAACATTGCTGAAAAATTTGACTATAAAGAAGCTATTAATCACAAATCTTCTGATAATGAACTAAAAGCATTTATGTCTTCAGTTTTACCAAACTATGACGTAGATAGAGTTTATGGTTCAGATATTAAGAAATTAGTACAATGGTATAACTTATTACAAAAAGCAGGATTTATTACTCCAGAAGCTTTTGTAAAAGCAGAAGAACCAGCGGTAGAAGAAGCTGAAGTAGTAGAAGAAAAGCCAGTAGAAAAGAAAGCAGCAGCTAAAAAAGCGGCTCCAAAAGCAGAAAAACCAGCTGCGCCAAAAGCGAAAGCATCTTCATCTGCTAAAACTACTGTAAAATCTACTCAAAGAAAACAAGGGTAATCTCACTTTTTGCTTTTAGCAATAAGTAATTTGCATAGCTTTGTCAAAGTTCCGAACTTTGACAAAGTTTTTTTTATCACATAATCTCATCCACACATCATCATGAATTCCAAAGAACAAAAACTAGAAGCCTTCTCTAAATTACTCGATATCATGGACGATTTGCGAGAAAAATGTCCATGGGATAAAAAGCAAGATTTACAATCTTTGAGACATTTGACGCTAGAAGAAGTCTACGAACTTTCTGATGCTTTGCTCGAAGAGAATCTCACCGAAATTAAGAAAGAGTTGGGCGATGTTTTGTTGCATTTGGTTTTTTATTCCAAAATTGGTTCAGAAAAGAACAGTTTTGATATTGCAGATGTGATTAATTCACTTAACGAGAAACTCATTTTCCGTCATCCTCACATTTATGGAAACGTAGAAGTGAAAGACGAAGAAGAAGTGAAGCAAAATTGGGAAAAACTCAAGTTAAAAGAAGGAAACAAGTCTATTTTAGCAGGAGTTCCGAAAAGTTTGCCACCGATTATTAAAGCATATCGAATTCAGGAAAAAGTAAAAGGAATCGGTTTTGAATTTGCTTCTGCCGAAGATGCTTGGAAAAAAGTAGATGAAGAACTCGCCGAATTTCATGCAGAAACTAATCCCGAAAAAAAGGAACAAGAATTAGGAGATGTTTTCTTTTCGCTGATTAATTACGCCAGAATTTCTGGGCTTAATGCAGACTCTGCTCTGGAACGCACCAATATTAAGTTTATCAAACGTTTCCAAACGCTAGAAAAATTGGCTTTAGAAAAAAATCTTAACCTTGCAGAAATGTCTTTAGAAGAAATGGATATTCTTTGGGAAGAAGCCAAGAAAACGGTTTAATTATCTCGCATAAGATTCTACGCTGGTAATTAAATACCAAATGAGAATTAGGGTGAAAACAATCAAAATAATGGTTGAAAGCCCGATTAAAAAAGAATTGTTTTTAAATGAATCTTCATTAATCTGTTTTTCAGTTTTTTTATAACGGAAGTATCCAAAAATGGAAATAATAAGCCCGAAAAAAACTAATAAGATTCCTATTTCTGCTGAATAACCTTTGCTGTGAATGATGTTTGGGTTTCCGAATATCAGTGAAAATTGTTTCAAAAAAAGAGAGAATTTTACCACTACAAAACCAAACGCCATCACTCCAATTCCCGTTCTTAACCATGCTAAAAAAGTTCTTTCATTAGCAAGGTGGTCATTAAGATTTTTAGGTTTATCGGGTTGCATAACCAATTTTTCTTGACAAGTTAGCTATTATTTTTTGATTGAAAATAAATTGGCAGAATATTTCTTCTGCCAATTCTACATTTTTTATTTCAAAATCTCCACTTCAATCACTGAGTTGTTGAATATTTTTTGAAAAGCTTTAGTATAATCAGATTTTTCTGCTTTGTAAGGATTTTCTATAAATTTCTGAGGATTTACAGCAAATAGAGGATAAGCTGTACTCTGCACTTGAATTTGGATTTTGTGACCTTTTTTGAAAGTATGTAATACATCTTGAAGGTTAAAAACCACTTCTGTTTCTTGGTTAGGAACCAATGCTTCTGGTTTTTCAAAAGAATTTCTAAATCTCGCAGGCATGATTTCGCTTCTTACCATTTGGTGATAATTTCCGTAGATTACGCCAGGCTTTTCTTTCATTCCTTTTTCGTCTGCAGGATAAATATCAATAAGCTTCACGAAAAAGTCTGCATCTGTTCCAGTAGTTGCTATTTTTAATTTTACTTTAATTTCTCCAGCCAAAGTAAGGTCTTCTGCAAGAATTTCTGTGGTGAAAGAAGCTACATCTGGTCTATTTTCAGCAAATCTTTGGTCTTCACTCATGTAATTTCTAGGCGTGAAACCATTGAATTCTTTCAAATTTGTACTGCTTGGAACAGGTTTGTTTGGGTCAGAAAAATATTCTGTGAAAGAAGCAGAACTTGAAGATTCTGTACTAAACTGTCCGTTTTCTCTTAAATAAAAAGCAGTTTTTTGAGCATTTTTCGGTGGCCATTCTGCAAATTGTTTCCATTCTTTTTTCCCAGTATCAAACATATAGGCTTCAGGAAGGTCAATTGCAGATTTGGTGTTCTTTAAATGATGATTAAAGAACGGAGTTTCTATATTTTTTTGATAAAAAGTGGCAATGCTATCCCCGAAATATACTTCATTATGAAAATGTTTTCCCATTTCATAAGACCAACCACCATGAGAAAAAGGCCCCATTACAATAGAGTTTTTAGCTTTAGGATTGTTTTTTTCTATGGTTTTGTAAATGTGAAGCGGACCTCTCAAATCCTCTGCGTCAAACCAACCGCCAACTGTCATTACGGCGTGTTTTATGTTTTTGAGATGAGGTAAAAGGTCTCTTTTTTTCCAGAAATCATCATAATTAGGATGGTCTACAATTTCATTGATGAAAAAATTATCTCTTCCGTAATATTTGTCAATGCCTTCTTTTAACGTTCCCATTTCATTGAAAAAAAGTGAACCGTCTTCAGATTTTGCACCTAATTTTTTGCTTTGTTCTGTATACCAAGCGGAATTCTCTGGTTTAGATTTTTGAACGCCAAAAACAGGGAAAGTTCTAAAATATCCCATCATAAAAGCACCATTGTGATGAAAATCGTCAAACCAAAAATCAGAAATAGGAGCTTGCGGAGAAGAAGCTTTCAAAGCAGGGTGATTTGCTAAAGTACCAACTGCAGCATAAAAACCAGGGTATGAAGTTCCGTATTGACCTACATTTCCGTTATTATTTTCAATATTTTTGATGAGCCAATCGATGGTGTCATAAGTATCGGTACTTTCGTCTACATCTTTTTTGGTTTTATGGTCTACTTGAGGCGTCATGTTGGTAAAGGTACCTTCGCTCATGTATCTTCCGCGAACGTCTTGATAAACGAAAATATATTTATCGTTTTGTAAAAATTTATTCGGACCTAGACTTCTTTTATACTGATCTTCACCATAAGGCGCTACAGAATAGCACGTTCTCTGCATTAAAAAAGGGTATTTGTTTTTAGGTGAAATATCCTT
Organism: uncultured Cloacibacterium sp.; assembly: GCA_964530915.1. Taxonomy (GTDB): domain Bacteria; phylum Bacteroidota; class Bacteroidia; order Flavobacteriales; family Weeksellaceae; genus Cloacibacterium. Next base: position 31,577 of record CAZHCK010000015.1, read on the forward strand.
AGGAATGTAGATAGAGGTGAATAATTTTACCCCGTCTCTCATGGCGATATACACTTCTTTTTTGGTGTAATTGTCTTTTACAAAAGTGTTTTGAGCAGAAAGCCAAACAATGCAAAAAATTGCTAAAAGCGTAAGTATTTTCTTCATAAGTCAAATAAATTTTAACAAAAATAGTAATTAATCGTTATTATGATTGTTAAAATTAGATTTTATTTTACAAAGATTTAAATGTTTTTAAGACCAGAAATTTATTATAATTAAAAATGCACTCTATAAGAGCGCATTTTTGAAAGTTATTACATATTATTGTTCGTACATTTTAATTCTGCTGTTATATTATCCTTATCAAATTTATTCCATGCGCCAGTTGGAGCATCAGTCAAAAAAGCAAACCAATTAAAAAGTGCATCAAAAACAATCCATCCAGCTTGAGTCTTTGTATTTATTTGAGTTGTTTGTGTGTCACACCCATCTTTTTTTACCATAACTGTGTGGTTACTTTTTCTTGGTAATTTTAAAGTAATAGCATCAGTTCCTTTAAGTTCTCCATTGACATAAATTTTTGCTTCAGGAGTCATTGATTTTACGTTAACATCCTGCATTGAACCATTGAACATTAAGGCGCAACTATTTAATGATATCGTTAGTATCATCAAAAGACCGAGAGAAAGAAGATTTTTTTTCATTGATTTAAATTTAGAATTAATAATTCCAAAAATAAATTCTAAAAAGCTATTTTCCTTACGGTTTTCCGTAAAACAGATTGATTTTATTTTCTTATCAAAAACATGATTAATTTTTATAATTTCATCATTAATTTGTCTTTCTGTAATTCCAAACAGCCCAAGAGTTAAAGAAAACGGCCATTCCTAAAATGGAAATAAACTGAGGAATTAAATCTTTGAATCCAGAATTTTTGAGCATAATTAATCGAATCACTTCTATTAAATACGTAAGCGGATTAAGAAGCGTCAGTTTTTGAGACCATTCTGGCATGCTTTCAATGGGCGTGTATAAACCGCTCATCATTATAAAAATCATCATGAAGAAAAATATGGTAAACATCGCCTGTTGCTGTGTTTCACTATAGGTGGAAATCAATAAGCCAAATCCTAAAATGGCAAGAAGATAAACTCCTACAAAGAAATAAAGTAGTGGTAAACTCCCGTAAATTTCTATTCCATAGACAAATCTAGAAACCAAAAGTCCCATGGTAAAAGCTACATTCGCCAAAATCCAAAACGGAATAAGTTTCCCGAGGATGAAAGTAGATTTTTTGATGGGTGAAACATTAATTTGTTCAATCGTGCCAATTTCTTTCTCAGAGACAATGTTTAGTGCAGAAAGCATTCCACCAACTAGGGTCACAAGAAATGCCAAAATACCAGGAACCAGAGCCAATCTGTAGTTGTAAAATCTATTGAACCAAAGCGTAGCATTTACTTCTAATCCTGCATTTTTTTGAAATTCTACCAACTGTGGTGAGAGTTTTGTTTGGATATTTTGGTTGTAATCTTGTAAAATTTGTGCTAGATAACTTCCTCCCAATCCTGCTTTAGTGCCATTTATTGCATTTATTGCAACTAATACTTTTTGTTGATTTTCCCTCACCAAATTTTGTTCAAATTTTGGTGGAATTTCTAGAATAATATCTGATTTTTCACTTTCTATGGTTTCAAAAGCTTTTTGGTAGTCTTCGCCGTAATATTGCAATTTGAAATAGTTACTTGCGGTAATTTTTTGAATTAATTCCCTTGAAAAACTAGAATGGTCATGGTCTACCACAGATAGATTAATGTTTTTTATCTCATAACTTGCAGCTAAAGGCAAGATGATGAGCTGCATCATGGGTGCAACGAAAATAATGGCCAATATAGATTTGTTCCGAAAGATTTGTCGGAATTCTTTACGAAGTAAGAAGAGTAGCTGTTTCATTTTTAATTTTAGCATTTTGTCATTCTGAATGGAGCGTAGCGTAATGAAGAATCTATTCTATTTCTTTATTTAAAAATTTCCAATCAGGATTAAAGTCTTTTATCAAATTTTCTTTTTTTAATCTTGTCCAACCTTTGAGTTGTTTTTCTCTTGCTATTGCAATTTCAACATCTTGATTCGTTCCTCATTTCGTTCAGAATGACAAAATGTAATTTTTGCATCATTCCAATCTTATTTTAAATTTTTTCACAGCAATCGTGAAAAGAACCATCATCATTCCTGTTAAAATTAAAAGGGATTTCCAGATTACGGCGAGTCCTGTTCCTTTGATCATAATATTTTTAATCATGATATAATACCATTTTGCAGGTATAATATTAGACATCACTTGTAATGGAATGGGCATATTTTCTATAGGAAACATAAATCCGCTCAGCATGAGTGTAGGAAGCATAGTCCCCATCATCGAAAAAAGCATAGCTTGTTGTTGAGTTTTTGAAAAAATAGAAATTAAAATCCCGATAAGTAAATTGGTGATGATGAAAATAGTGCTCACAAAAAACAGCAAAATGATGCTTCCTTTTATGGGTAAATCCAGTAAAAAATAACTTAAAAGTAGAATTACTCCAAGAATTCCCATCGCTAAAATAAAGTAAGGAATTGCCTTAGAAATAATGATAAATTGAGGTTTCATAGGCGAAACCAATAGAATTTCCATAGTTCCTGTTTCTTTTTCTTTTACAATGGCAATTGCAGTCATCATCACGCAAACAATCAATAAAACGAGTGCTATAACTCCGGGAACGAAATTAGGTGCTCCTTTCAGTTGAGGATTATAAAGCATTTTTATTTCTGGAGAAACAGAAAACGTTTGCAACGTTTCTTTTTGTTGATTTTGATAGAAATCTAGTACAATATTTTGAAAATAATTCGCGATTTGATTTCCAAAGTTTACATCTGTCCCGTCAACTAAAATCTGCAATTTTGCTTTTTTCCCTTGCGTTAAATTTTCTGAGAAATCCGAAGGAATAACGAGAAGTAGCTTTGTTTTTCCGTCTTTAAAAGCGTTTTCAAAGTCTTTGTTAGAAGTCAGATTTTTTTCAATGTCAAAATATTGATTTTCATGAATTTTAGAAATCAATTGTGCTGAGATGATGCTTTTATCTTGGTCAAAAATAGCTACTTTGGTGTTCTTAATCTCCGTAGAAAGTGCAAACCCAAATAGTAAAACTTGTACAATGGGCAAAGCAAAAAGCATGAGCAAAACACGTCTGTCTCGCAAAACGTGATAAAATTCTTTTCGGATAAAAGGGAATAACTGTTTCATTTTTTCATTTTGTCATTCTGAATGAAGCGAAGCGTAATGAAGAATCTCTTATTTAAACAGATTCTTCACTTCATTACATTACGTTCAGAATGACAAGTGTTTATTTTATTTATTAATTTTCAATTCTCCATTAATCAGCACTTCTTTTTGCGCCTCTGGCTAATTGATAAAATACTTCGTCCATGGTTTTTGCTTGAAAACTTTTTTTCAAATTTTCAGGAGAATCTATTGCCGCAATTTTTCCGTCAACCATGATGGAAACTCGGTTGCAATATTCTGCTTCGTCCATATAATGTGTAGTTACAAAAATGGTAATTCCTTGTTCTGCAGCATCATAAATTAAGTCCCAAAATTGTCTTCTGGTAATGGGGTCTACACCACCAGTTGGTTCGTCTAGAAAAACAATTTCTGGCTGATGAAAAATGGCGACTGAAAATGCCAGTTTTTGTTTCCATCCCAATGGAAGTTCGGATACCATCTTGTTTTTTTCTTGTTCTAAACCTAATTTCTCAATGAGTTCTTTGCTTTTTTGTTTGATTTCCTTCATGCTTAATCCATAGATTCCGCCAAAGAATTCCAAATTTTCTAAAATGGATAAATTCTCATACAAAGAAAACTTTTGACTCATGTAGCCTATGTTTTTTTTGATTTGTTCAGCGTTTTTGTAGACATCAAATCCAGCAACCATCGCTTTACCAGAAGTAGGAATAGAGAGGCCGCAAAACATACGCATTGCAGTGGTTTTTCCAGCTCCATTTGCACCTAGAAATCCGAAAATTTCACCTTTTTTTACTTCAAAGGAAATATGGTCTACCGCAGTAAAATCTCCAAATGTTTTAGTGATTTGTTCGGCTTGTATGGCGATTTCTTTATTCATGATTTGAGAGTAAAAGAATAAAACTATCTTCTATGGTAGCTTCTATTCTGTTGATTTCAATTTTATTAAATCTTTTTTCTTGTAAAAATTTCTCAAGAGTTTCCTTTTTAAAATCTTTTTCTTTTTTAATCACCATGTGTACAAATTCGCCAAAGGCATATGTATTTTTAGTGGTTTCGTATTCTTTAAGGATTTTGATGAGAGCAGGAATATTTTCGGTTTTTACTTCGTATAAATCTTCAGGATAGCTATTGCAAATGTTTTGTGGAGTGTCGATTTTTAAAATTTTTCCGTTTTGCATGAGAGCAACTCTGTCACAGAGTGTGGCTTCATCCATGTAAGGAGTAGCTACCACGATGGTGATGCCTTGTTGTTTTAAGCGTTTTAGCATCTCCCAAAATTCTTTTCTCGAAACTGGATCTACTCCAGTAGTGGGTTCGTCTAGAAATAAAACTTTTGGTTTGTGAATAAGAGCGCAAGAAAGTGCTAATTTTTGTTTCATTCCGCCAGAAAGTTTCCCTGCTTTTCGGTCTTTAAATGGTTCTATCTGTTGATATATATCTTTTATTAAATCATAATTTTCTTGTATGCTTGTATTGAAAACACTTGCGAAAAACTCTAGATTTTCTTCTACAGATAAATCCTGATACAGAGAAAATTTTCCGGGCATATACCCTAAAATCTGACGAATTTTCTTGTAGTCTTTAACCACATCAAGTCCTTCAATTTCAGCAGAACCAGAATCTGGATGCAGAAGAGTAGTGAGCATTCGGAAAATAGAGGTTTTACCACTTCCGTCTGGGCCAATCAATCCGAAAATTTCTCCATATTCTACCGAAAAGGAAATGTTATCTACCGCTAGAATTTTCTGTTTTTTTTCGCCGTAAGATTTTGATATGTATTCTACTTTAATCATTGTTTTTAACGCAAAGTGCGCAAAGATTTTTTTTTACAACTCTGAAAATATTTTTTAAGTTCGCAAAGAATCATCAAAGATGATTAGCAAAGTCCACAAATTTTTTAAATTCACTATTCACAGTGAAGCAAATTCACTATTCATAATTAAAGTTTCACTTCTCCGTACATTCCAATTTTTAAGAAGCCGTCATTTTTAACATGTATTTTGATAGCGTATACTAGATTGGCTCTCTCATCTTTGGTTTGAATGGTTTTGGGAGTGAATTCAGATTTTTGTGAAATCCAGTAGATTTTTCCAGTAAGTTCTTTGGTGTTATCATCACCTGCATCTACGAGGATTTTTACATTTTGACCAACTTTTACTTTTGCCAATTGATCTCCTGTAATATAAGCTCTCAGTGTCATTTCATCTAAATTCGCCATTTTATAAATGGGTTTTCCGATGGTGGCAAACTCACCTTTATTCATGTATTTTGTAAGTACAATTCCTTTAATGGGTGAAGAAATAACATTATGTTTTAGTTGTTCATCTATTTGCAAAACTTTCTTTTCGGTAGGATTTTTCTCACTTAAAATAGCTCTGTTTTGAATTTTCACTTGCTCTAGAGTAGAAGAAATCTGTTGTTTCAAAATTTCGGATTGTGATTTTGCCGTTGCTATTTGTTTCTGAATCACCACAACATTTCCGTTTAAATCATCTAATTGTTTGCGCGTTGCAGCATCTGATTTCACTAGATTGGCGGTTCTGTTTCTTTCTCTTACTGCATTGTTTAATTGCTCTTGAAGCACAGCAATTTGAGCATTTTGTGTAGCTAACTGAGATTGTAGAACTGCAATTTGAGGTGCTGCATCATTAGTTTTTTGTTCGATGGCATTGATAGATGCCAAAACCTGTTCTTTTTGTAATTCTACCCCTTTTCCGTCAATAAGACCTAAGTTTTGATTGGCTGTTAATGCATCTCCTTCATTGAGATTGAGTTCAAGAATTTTTCCTGTAGCTTCCGCCGTAACGATGATTTCATCTGCTTCGAAAGTTCCGGAAGCATCATAATCTTGGTCTGCTCTTTTACAAGAGAAAATGGTCAAAAGTAGGAGAGAAAGGATATATTTTTTCATTTTTTTATTTTTTGTAAAGTTGTAAAATCGTGAAGTTGTAAAGAGGTTTAATTTACATTTTCAATTTTCCCCTTTCAATTTTCAATTATTTAAATTGGCTTTCAAATTATATTGTGTCAATAAATATTGAATTTCGTGGGTAATTTTTGTGAGAATTGCTTGTTCTTCGGCGGTTACTTCTCGCAGATAATCATTGGTATTGATAACGCCATTTTCTAATTGGGCAAGACTTGCTGTTTTGATGTTTTTTCTTAGTTCAATCAGTTCATTGTCTTTGTCAATTAAATTTTGAATTTTTTCAAGGTCATTTCTTTGTTGAATTTCAATAAAATTTTGATTAAACAAGAAGTTTTCTCTTTGGATTTCGATTTCTTGTGACTGATTTTCTAACAAAGCCAAATCGTTTTTCTGAGTATAAAATCCAGAAATCGGGATATTAAGTCTAATTCCACCAATATAGAAGAGGTCAAACTCATTTTTCAGCATGTTGAAACCTGGCTTTCCGTATCCTCCTGTGAAAAAAGCTCCTAGTTTTGGAGTGTTTTTAGTGTTGATTATTTTTCTTTGCGTTTCTAGAAGTTGTTTTTGTGCATCAAAAAGTTTTAGTTCTGAGCGATTATTATTCTTTGTTAAGAGAATTTTTTCAGGAGTTTCAAGCTGAGTATTTTCGTTGATATTTTTCTTGATGAAGTAAGAAAGCATTTGCACGAAATTTTGCTTTATGGCTTGGAGTTCAATTTCTTTTTGTTCAATTTTCACCAATTCTGCTTTTAAAACATCTAGATTGCTTCTAAAAATAACCCCATTTTTTAATTGAGCTTCTGCTTTTTTGATGCCTTCTTTGATGTCGAGTTTTGTGAATTGCAGTTGAGTCCATTGTTTATTGGTTTGAAGAATCCCAAAATAGAGTTGATTAATTCTCTCTTTCAGTTTGTCTAATTCCACTTCAGTTTGTATGGTTTGAACTTCGGACTGGATTTTGGCTAAATTTTTCTGATTTCTAATATTTCCACCATCATAAATAGTTTGTGAAACGTCTGCAAATACTTTGTATTGGTCTTTGCTGAGAGGTTCTACATTCACGTTTGGCAATTTCACGGGAAATTGAGTAACATCATTTTGGTAAGTAGCTTGCACTGTAATGTTTACTTGAGGGAGCCAGCCTTTCAGCGCATTTTCTGTAGTGTATTGCTCTGCTTTTTTAATCAATTCTTGCTTTTTGATTAATGGATAATTCTCTCGTGACCATTGGTAACATTTTTCAAGGGTAATGGTTTCTTGGGCATTGATGAGCCCTATGAAAAAGAGGAAAATGTATTTAAGTTTTTCCATCGTTTTAAAGATTTTCAGTTTTTATTTCTAAAAGTTGTTTCATCCAGATTGGAACGAGTTTTCTTCTTTCGCTAATGAATTGGTGGTATTCATCTTCATTAGTCAGTTCAAAAGCAGTAAAAACGGGTTTTGCTACGAAAGGAAAAATGGTCATCGCTAAGAAATTGACTAAATAATGCAATGGATTGATTTCTGGTCTTTTTTCTTTGATTTGTTTGATGATGACAGAATTTTCAAAAATTTTATTGATAGGAATAATCTTTGAAATGTTAGAATTTTTTTTCTGAATTTCACTGATTACAAAAAGAGGAAGAT
>CAZHCK010000016.1:0-22802 GCA_964530915.1 uncultured Cloacibacterium sp.
CGGAGATGTGTATAAGAGACAGACATATAATTTTTCAACATTGTATTTTTTACAAAGTTGAGCGATTGCATTTTGATGTATTTGTATTTTCTTCATACTTCTTTTTATTCAAAGTCTGTTCCTTTTTACAAATTTAGCCAAAGTGTCACAAAATTCTAAATAAATTTTCGTCTATTTTATTTTTGAGTTTTGTGAGGTTAATGATTTTTAGATAGGTTTCTTCTGAATTTTCCTCTGAAATTTGGTGTTTTAAATCGTTAATGATTTTTACCACAAATTCTCTTTTATGTCTGATGATGACATCTTTTACAATTTTGTCTACCAATTCTTCTTCTTTACTGAAATAGATGTTGTGCTTTTCCCAATTGCTGGTTTCATGAGCGTTAATTAATGCATCTGCAGTTTTTGTCACCACTTCTTCATCCATGAAAGTTTTGAAAAAATCACTAGAACGAAGTTCATTTTGCTGAATCCCCAACTTTATCTCTTCAATAATCCTTTGATTCAAAGGAGAAATTGGTTGATATTGGTCTTCTTCTAAATGATTGATGATTTCTTCAATGACTGTGGTTTCATAATTTTCGTTGTCTGGCGTTTTTCTGAACAGTTTAAATTGACCAAATTTCAACATGAGTTCTACCAATTTTTCTTCTAAAACCAAAAGAGGATTGATGGTTTCTGTAAATTCTTGAACTTTTTCAAGTTTTACAACATTTGTATCTCTTTTCTCAGCAGGTTTTTGCTGTTGAACCACTTGTTTCTGAACGCCCAGTTCATTAAAAAGCGATTGCTCTGAAAGTCCAAATTGGGTAGAAACTTGTTTTAGGTAAACCTCTTGTTTTAAAGCATTAGAAACGAAACCAATAGATTTTACAATATCTCTAATCGCTTCCGCTTTTTTGATAGGGTCGTTATTGGCTTCTTTTAAAAGAATTTCGGCTTTGAAATCAATGAAATCTTTCGCTTGATTTTTAATGAAATCTTCTACAAAATCTCTAGGATTTTTTCTAGCAAAACTGTCTGGGTCATCGCCATCAGGAAATAATACCACGCGAATATTCATTCCTTCAGAAAGCAACATGTCTATACTTCTGAAACTGGCTTTAATTCCTGCTGCATCTCCGTCAAAAAGTATGGTTACGTTTTCGGTGAGACGTTTGATGAGTTTAATTTGTTCCGTTGTAAGCGCAGTTCCCGAACTTGCTACTACATTTTCAATTCCGCTTTGGTGAAGCGAAATCACATCCATATAACCTTCTACCAATAAACATAAATTTTCTCTGGAAATGGCTTGTTTGCTTTGGTTTAAGCCATAGAGAACATTAGATTTATGGTAAATTTCGGTTTCTGGTGAATTGAGATATTTCGCAGTTTTTACATTGGATTTCAGAATTCTTGCTCCAAAACCTAAAACTCTTCCCGAAAAACTATGTATTGGAAAAGTCACGCGATCACGAAATCGGTCAATTCCATTAGGTGAATTTTCTGGGAAAATAGAAATTCCAGATTTTTCTAAAATTTCTTTTTCATATCCTTTTGCTAGAGCGTATTCTGTAAAAGCATTTTTCTTTTCTGGAGAATAGCCTAATTGAAATTTTTTGATGATGTCATCATGCAGTTCACGTTCCTTGAAATAAGAGAGTGCAATGGTTTTTCCTTCTTCGGTTTCCCAAAGATTTTCTTGGAAAAAAGTATTGGCAACTTCATGAATTTTGTAAAGAATTTCTCTTTCGGATTGAGCTTTTTTCTGCTCTTCCGAATATTCTACTTGGTCTTCTTCTATTTCTATGCCGTACTTTTTGGCAGCATGTCTCAGCGCTTCAGGATAGGTAAATCCTTCAATTTCCATGAGGAAAGTGATGGCAGTTCCACCTTTTCCAGAGGAGAAATCTTTCCAAATTTGTTTGCTGGGAGAAACCACAAAACTCGGTGTTTTTTCTTCATGAAACGGACTCAAGCCCTTGAAATTAGTGCCTGCACGTTTTAACTGAACATATTCGCCAATAATTTCTTCTACTCGAATCGTAGAGAAAATTTTATCTATGGTCTTCTGAGAAATCATTTTGTAAAATTACAAAAATAAGTTAAGCTTTTTTAATGGCTTTTTGTTGATTTTTTTAGAATTCTTTAACAAAGGTTTTTGTTTTTAAATATTATCTTTGTCGTCATATAAATTAACTGAATGGAATTATTACAATTTATCCTAGATTTTTTAGGAAATCCCTTATTAGTGCTTACCGAAATTATTAGAGACTATGGCATTTACATTTACTTATTTTTATTTTTAGTGATTTTCGTAGAAACTGGTGTGGTAGTAATGCCATTTTTACCGGGAGATTCTCTACTTTTTGCAGTGGGTTTAATTGCTTCTACAACAGGTCAAATAGATATTTATACCATTATACCGTTATTGGTTTTAGCAGCACTTTTAGGAGACAATGTGAATTATTTTATCGGGAAAAAATTTGGGGATTTTATTCAATCCAAAGAAAGAATACTCTTTTTAAAGAAATCTCACATAGAAGACACCGAGAAATATTTTGCAGAAAATGGCGGAAAAACAGTTATTCTAGCAAGATTTATCCCAATTGTGAGAACTATTGCTCCTTTCGTAGCAGGAGCAGGAGAAATGAAATATAGAACTTATTTATTGTACTGTATTACAGGTGCTTTTATTTGGGTGACTTCTATTGCCTTACTTGGATATTTTCTAGGAAATATCGAATGGGTGAAATTAAATTTTGAAAAATTTGTTTTAGGAATTGTGTTTATTTCAGTTTTACCTATTATCTTTAAGGCACTTAAAAGAAAATAGTATAGATGTTAGAAAGCATTTGGAGTTTCCTCTTAGATTTTGTTTCCAAGCCTGATCAGGTACTTTTAGCGATTATAGAAAAGTATCATAATTGGGTTTATGTTTTCTTGTTTTTAATCATTTTTGCAGAAACAGGTCTTATCATTGCTTCTTTTTTGATGCCATTTTTACCTGGTGATGCATTGATATTTACCATCGGTTTATTGGCTCAAGAAGGTTCTCTTAATATTTATTTGGTGATTCCTTTACTTATTTTTGCGGCGATTTTAGGAGATAATTTAAACTATTACGTGGGAAAACGTTTTGGTGATTATATCATGAATAGCGAAAAAGAATTTTTCATTAAGAAAAAACATCTAGAAAAAGCCAAAGATTTTTTTGATAGAAATGGTAAAAATTCTATCATCATTGCCCGTTTTGTTCCTGTAATTAGAACGATAGTTCCATTTTTATGTGGCTCTACCAAAGTAAAATATTCTACTTTTCTAAGTTTTAGTATGATTGGAGCATTTCTTTGGGTAGGTGTAATAGGCTTGTTAGGCTACAACTTAGGGAAAATACAATGGGTAAAAGATAATTTAGACTATATGATTTGGGGAATTATAATTTTGGCGAATATTCCACTCATCAAGCAATTATTATTTTCAAAGAAAAAGGAAGTTTAAAATTTTAAACTTCCTTTTTTTATCATTTATAAATCAAAATCATCATCAGTAACTGCTGTTCCTTCGTTCATTAAAAACGCTTTCAGGAAAGGAGTTAAATTACCGTTCATTACGCCGTCTACATCAGAAGTTTCGTATCCAGAACGCACATCTTTTACCAATTTATATGGATGCATTACGTAGTTTCTGATTTGGCTTCCCCATTCAATTTTCATTTTATTGGCTTCGATTTCGTTTCTAGCTTTCATTCTTTCTTCCAATTCCATTTCATAGAGACGAGATTTTAAGAGCTGCATCGCTTTTTCTTTATTTTGAAGCTGAGAACGAGATTCAGAATTTTCAATAATAATTCCAGTAGGAGCGTGACGAAGACGTACTGCAGTTTCTACCTTGTTTACGTTTTGTCCACCAGCTCCAGAAGCTCTCATAGTTTCAAAAGTTATATCTGCTGGATTAATGTTGATTTCTATAGAATCATCTACCAAAGGATAAACATACACCGAAACGAAGCTGGTATGACGCTTTGCATTAGAATCAAACGGCGAAATTCTCACTAAACGGTGAACTCCATTTTCACCTTTCAAATAACCAAAAGCATATTCTCCGTCAATTTCTAAGGTTACGGTTTTTACACCAGCTACATCGCCTTCTTGGTAGTTTAGTTCACGAATTTTATAACCTTGTTTTTCGCTCCACATTTGGTACATTCTCATGAGCATAGAAGCCCAATCACAAGATTCTGTACCACCAGCTCCAGCGGTAATTTGGAGTACGGCAGAAAGTTCGTCGCCTTCATTAGAAAGCATGTTTTTGAACTCTAGATTTTCAATTTTTTCAACCAATTGAGGAAATTGTTCGTCTAATTCTTGTTCAGAATCAGCATCTTCTTTGGCAAATTCTACCAAAACTTGTAAATCTTCAAACTGCGTATGAATCTCTTCATATTCTTCTACCCATTTTTTCTTAGAACGTAGTTGTTTTAGGAAACCTTCAGCTTCCTTAGGATTGTCCCAAAATTCTGGAGCAGCCGTTTTTTCGTCATCATTGATGATTTCTAGTTTCTTCTTTTCAATTTGAAGAAATTTATGCAAATCTTCGATGCGTTTTTGTGTATCTTTAAGTTGGTCTGTTGTAATCAAAGCTAAAATCTTTAGATGTGCAAAAATAAGGTTTTATTTGCCACAGATTACACAGATAAGTTTGAATAATTAACTAATTTTTTTTACTAGGTAATGTATATGGTGCAGGAGCGCCATACATTGCATCTGACAAATCAATTTTTTCTAATTCGTTGGATTTTGTCTCTTTAGTGGTGGCAATCTCTTTTAAAATGTTTAACCAGTTCAACTGTTTGTCAAACACAATTTTACTTTTAGAATCTTCAATTTTTACTGAATTGTTTTCTATAACAATTGGATTTTGAAAAATTTCAAATTCACCATTTCTTGGATTTCGATAATCATCTAATTTTAAATAGCTAATTTTTTCGTTATTTATGATCTTATAAATCAATATTTCAAATGTTAAATCTTTATTTATGTTAATTGCGCCAATTGATTTAATTTCTCCATTTGTTGCATTCCCAAAATAATAACAATTGCAATTTATATTATCATAAAAATAAAAATCTCCATTTAATTTACCATTGTCAAAGTTTATAGTGTATTCTTTTAAATTAATATCATTATTTAAATTTACTAATCTCCCATTTTTAAAGGTAAATTTTATTTGATGCCATTTATTGTCATCATTATTTAAGTATGTGTAACTTTGAATTCCATCAAATTCACCATCATCATTATAATTAAAGACTTTCTGTATATTAAAAGAGTTTTGAAATGGAATTGCCTGATATACACGATTTCCGTTATGATAGTAGTTGAGTGAACTTGGGCTTCCATCATTTCTGTATATTATAGTAGCACCATGTTGTTGCCCAAATTGATTATACTCTACAATTTGCATTAATTTTTTTGTTAATCTATTTGTACTTAGTTGTATTGGCAGGTTTTACTGTTTTTTTAACTTCAAAATACGGAAAAGTTATGTTATGAAACTTGACTTGTGATTTTGGGAATAATAAACAAAAGACCAAGCAAATGAATAAATAAAATGATTTCATTGGTTTAAAAAAAATTTTATAAATATTATTTTATCTTTTCTATTTCAAAATCAGAAACAAATATGGTGTTTTGTTCAATACCAAATTGTCTTTTAAATGCTTCTTTTATTTCTTTGGAATCAGGTTTTGAGTGTGAAGAGATTATTTGTACTGTTGCTCCCTTGGAAATTTTTCCTACATTTTTTTTTGCGGTTACTTTAAATGTTGTTGCCATAAGTATTAATTTTTTATTCGAAACAAATATATCCTAAAACATTTTTCACATTTCTGCCCAATTTTGCCCAAATTTTAAATCTTTTTTTTTAGAAAAAACAAAATCCTAATTTTGTTTTATGATAGAGAAATTAAAAGAAGAGTTTAAGGAAATATATTTTACAAATATATCTTCTACTAAAGGTTTAGAAATGCTGTCTCAGAATATAGGTATTTCTAAGAATTCAATGAGGAGATTTTTAGGTAAACTAAATGATGGGACAAAACTTAGAGTTTCAACTCTTAATTTAATTGCTGAGAAATTGGGTTATAGAAACTATCAAGATTTTTGTGAGAATTATAATAATATGTCTTTAACAATTGATTTTAAAACATTAGAAACTTTTTATGAAAGTGTGAAAGGAAAAGGGGTGGTTTTGGGAGAAGAAAGATTTCAGAATGTAAATTATGAATTCTCTGAAAAAATTATATTAGATTCTAACAATTTAAAAGAATTTATAAAACGTTTTTCTAATAATCATGAGGCCTTAGAATATGTTCTAGCATGGCATCCTACTTATTCAAGGATTTCAAATAAAGACTATCAAGAGACATTATTAAAAATGGCTAGAATTACTAATAATTCTCATTTAAAAGTATTTTCTTATTCTTTTGTTTTCATTGGGAAATTTTTATCAAATAAGTTTGAAAATCATGAAAAAGATTTATACCTAAAATACATTGACAAGAGTATTAAGCAGATGAGAAAAAATTATCATTTTTTTTGGAGCTTTCCTGAAGTAAGATATGCTGTTGTAAAATGTTTAATTGCAAAAAGTTTTGATAATGAGATAAAAGAAATTTGTTCTAAATCGTTATCTTTATCAGACAGATTTATTTATAATCTTTATTTGTCAGATGCGCTTAATTTGGTTAAGGATTATGAAGCCGCAGAAATTTTGCAGAATACAATTTTAGATAAAAAAAATATTGATGAGTTTGAAAGAGAAAACTTTCATCATAAAACCCATTTACCCTTATTAAAAATAGTGAGAGCAATTACGTTGTTTCATTTAGATAAGAAAGAAGAGTCTTTAAAGATTTTTAGACAGCTTTTATCATGTACAGATATAATTCCATTTGATATAAAAGAATATTTTGAACTTCAATACTATTATTTAGGAACTAAATTTTTCCCAGAAAGTCTGGATTTTAAAAATAAATTTGAGTTAATTGTTGAAAAAACTAAATTTATCTATTTTAAAGAATTATAATGCTATCTATTTTTTTAATTATAATTGGTCATACTTCATATGGTGTAACTAATACATTATGGAAAAACCCTAGGGACATTTTAGGAACTTTACCACTAATTATTTTTAGAAGTTTTTTTAGTTTCTTTATATTTATTAGCAGTTATTATTTACTTACTTACTTCAATGTTTTGCCAACAAAAAGTTTCAAAAATATTGATTTAATTAAAACATTTGGTATTTGTTCAATTAATTACTTTGGTCTTTTTTTCTTTTTAAAGTCATTAAAATACACTCAAATTTCAAATACTATAGGTTATAGTAAAGTAGGATTAATTATTGGTGTAGCAGTTGGATACTTTTTTTATCATGAAGAAATTACAATACTTAAAATTTTATCATGTGCATTAATTTTATTAGCTGTTTTCTTTATAGAAAAAACGCAAGAACTTAAAAAAGGAAAAGTGTCAAAAGGACTTTTCTATACTATTCTTTCTAGGATATTCTGGTCTTCTGCATTTTTCTTTGTTCCTTTTATTGAAAGTTTAGGAGTATTATTATTTTGTGCAGTTTTAGAATTTACTGTTTTTGCTTTGAGTGTTGTTTTGTTTCTTCTGAATCCAATAAAAATTAATTTCAATAATATAAATAGAAATATTAAAATTGAAATTATTTTATTAGTTGTTTTAGGTGTTGTAGGGACATTATCTCTTAATTTTGCTATTGTAAATGTTAGCATAATTATTTTTGCTTTTATGGGATTAATTGAACCTATAATAGGGCTTTTAATTTCAAGGTTTTATTATAATGAAAAACTTGAAATATACCAAATTTTTGGAATTTGTTTTGCTATGATTGGAGCGTTTTTACTATCAATTTTTAGAGAATAAATTTATAATTATGAAAATCCAACTCATTTTCCTTTTTACTTTTCTGTTTTTCTTTGCTCAAGCTCAATTACAAGAAAATACTTGGTACAAAGTTTCTAAAATTACAGATGGTGATACTTTTTACGTCACTTCTTCATCAGAAAAATATAAAATCAGATTAATTGGCATTGATGCACCAGAAACCCGAAATGTAGGTGTAAAAGTTCGTAAAGAATACTTCGGAACTGAAGCTAAAATTTTCGTTACACAACTTTTGAAAAACAAAAAGGTGAAATTGACTTTTGATGTTCAAAAAACAGACAGATACGGAAGAGTTTTAGCTTATGTTTACCTCGAAAATAGCATCTTTTTGAACCAATTTTTGGTTGAAAAAGGTTATGCTGTAGTTTCTACTTTTCCGCCGAATGTGAAATTCGTAGAAAAATTTACTCAAGCAGAACGAAACGCCCGAAAGCTAAAAATCGGAATGTGGAAATGATTATCGAATTCTATTAAAAACCACTTAATTTAATCTGAATTCCGTAATTATCATTGAAATTTGAGGTTTGATAATATCCTAATCTGTAGAAAAAGCCTACATCAAAACCTCTTCCTAAAAATCGGTTCCAAACGGCTCCAACTTCTTGATAAGGATGGTCTAAAACTTTAAAATCAAACTGATGGTTTTCAGTATTTTTAAAACCGCCAATCGCTGAATGATATGCTAATTTTATCGTAGAAACTCTATTTCCGAAGGTTTTAAACTGAAAAGGTAATTCCTGAGAGAAATGAAGTGCCGCAAACTGGTCTACATAAAAACTTCCCGATGGCATCGTTACAAAACTAAAAGTAGAAGGTGTATTGATTTTAGAAAAAAGACTTGTAGAAAAAGCATTGAGATCTCCTACAATTTCAAAATTTTTCCAAATCGGTGCAGTTCCTGAAGAAATACCTCCAGAAATTTTGATTTGAGAGGTTCCCATTTTCGACTTGAATTGATGAATCGCAAAAGCATCTAAACGATTGTAATCTAATTTTCCGCCCAAAATTTCAAATCCTTTTTCAAAATTCACATAAAACTGAGGATAACCTTTTTGATAGGTGAGTTTTCCAGAAGGTGTCATCAGATTTTTGTCTTTTGGCGCATATTTTAGTGATAGAGTAGTGCTAAAATTCTGAAAATCATTGGCGAAGTTTTGGCATTGATAATCAAACAACGCATTTTGTTTTTCTCGGGTTAAAGCCAATTTTGCACTCAAAGAATTGCTTACATCATACAAAAACGATGCGCCAAATTGTTGATTTCTGTAAAAATGGTCATTGTAAATATCCAGGTTAAATTCATTGAATTTCATGGAGCTGTCCCAAAAAGTTTTGTTGATTCTACCAGCCGCAAAAATATCATCGGAATAATGAACTCTAAAAACTGACGTTCTCTTGCTTGAAAGTCTAGTGTCTAAACCAATTCCGTATTTCCAACGATGGTCTTTGAAGCCATAACCAACATAAAAATCTGGTGAAAATGTTTTAGAAAATTTTTCATTGAGTTTTACGCCGATTCCCAATCTTAACGACTCATATTTATTGAGTTCAAAGAATTTTAAAACATCAAAATCTAGCATTTTATAACGGATATTTCCTTTCAATAAATTGGTGATGAGGCTCACTCTTTTTTCAACATCTGCTTTTTTGACTAAGGTGTCTATTTTTTGATATGTTGCGCTTTCTCTCGCCGATAAAGAATCAATTCTGTATTTAGAAAGCAAGCTTCCATCAGCATTTTTTACTTCTAAAGAATAGCCAGAAAAATCACTTTTTTGTTGAGTAATATTGGTTTCAAAATCAAAATATTGGTTTTTGACATACAGAAAATTACCAAATTTTTTGGTTTTGAACTTTTGCTTTTCGTCTTTTTTTACACTGTCTTTTTTGGCAGTTTCAAAACGAGTGTCACCCATTTTTACTTTCAGGTTTTCAGAAACCAAAAACCATTTATTGTTAATAGGTTTCCAAATGATGGTTCCGCTTCCTTCGTTTTGTTTTTTACTGCTGGTTTCCAGTTTTTTTAAAGCATAATTTTCTGCGTCAATGTAAATTTTACCATTGTATTTTCTCGGATTTTGCTTCAATTTATTGGTGATTTCTTTGAATTTAATCACGTATGTTTTTCTATTGTCAATTTCAATAGTGTCTGAAAGATAATAACGATAAATGTTGCGATTTTCTAGACTCAACTGTCTCGGAATACGATTGAGATAAGAAATGTTCAATGCCAAAGCTTCATAAATTGGATTAGGAAAACCAGACATTCTGCTGTCTAAAATATTGGTTTTGTCGCCGTATTTCTGAGAAAATTGATGTTCTGTAGCTTTTTCCCAAAGAAAAAACTGACTTTCCTTGGTTGCATTTACGAAATCTTCACCCAGAAGTGAATCTTTCTTTTCTTTGTCTTTTTGTTTGAACGTTCTTTTTTCAATTTTTGCTAAAGAATCTGTTCTTTTGGCGAGAAAATTTTGATAATCTGCGATAGAATCTTGGTCTACATCAATCGAAATTTTACTGTATGATTTGAACTGATAAGAATCTAATGCTTGTGGACTGTTTTTTTTGTAATTTTTATTGAATTCGTCTAGAATTTTTAAGGCTTTTGCGTCGCTTTTATCGGTGAGAATAACTTTGTCTATATTTCCAGTTTTTTCTTTACTTGGGGTTAAAGAAACTTTCATTTCTTTTTGTACGCTCACTTCTTTATCTTCAAAATTATTGGCAAAAATTTCTACTTTTTTACATTTAGTTTTGAAAGTTAATTTCCCATTTGCATCAGTTTTTCCAAGCAAATCATCATCACAGTATACGGCAGCATTGTAAATCGCTTTTTGATTTTTAGCATTGATAACTTGGAGTTGAGTTTGAGAAAAATATACAGTAAAAAAAAGGAGAAATAGCGCCGATAAAGTTTGTTTCATTTGGTTTTTTCTAATAAGACAAAACTATGGATTAAAATGTTACACAAACGCTCATAAAATCACAAAATTTTATTAAAAAACCCTCTCAATTTTCTTGAAAGGGTTAAAATATTTTAAATTTTTGTAAAATTAAATTTCCATCGCTTTATTTAAAGCATTTTCAATTCCTGCAAGGTTTTTTCCACCAGCAGTTGCAAAACCTGGGTTTCCACCACCTCCGCCTTGGATTTCTTTTGCAAGTTCTTTTACGATGTTTCCAGCGTGATAATTTGCTTCTAAATCTGCAGAAACGCCAACGGTAATCATTGGTTTTTCGCCTGCGTCAGAAATCACAATCGTTACAGAATTTGGAATTTCTTTTTTCAATTGGAAAACAACATCTTTTACAGAACCAGCGTCTAAAGAAGTGCGTTTTACCAATAATTGCTTGTCGCCTTTTTGTACGAAAGCGTTTTTCCAATCATTGATTTCGCCTTTTGCTTTTTCTTTTTTCAAAGCTTCAACTTCAGATTTTAGTGCAGTATTTTCTTCTAACAATTTTTCGATAGATTTTACTAAATCTTTAGATTTTAACAATACAGAAATTTCTTTCAGTTGGTTTTCTAAATTTTTGAAATATTCCGTTGCTTTATCACCAGAAATTGCTTCTATTCTTCTAATTCCAGCAGCAGTAGAACTTTCTGCAACCAATTTGAAATGTCCAATTTCGCCAGTAGATTTTACGTGAGTTCCACCACATAATTCTCTAGAACTTCCGAATTGAATCATTCTTACATTGTCGCCATATTTTTCCCCGAAAAGTGCCATCGCTCCTTTGTCTAGCGCTTCTTGAATCGGGATATTTCTGAATTCCTGTAACGGGATATTTTCTTTGATTTTAGCATTTACTTTTTCTTCCACCAAAGCCAATTCTTCTTCATTCATTTTAGAAAAATGCGAGAAGTCAAAACGCAAATATTCTGGACCTACATAAGAACCTTTTTGTTCTACGTGCGTTCCTAAAACGTCTCTCAAAGCTTCGTGCAACAAGTGTGTTACAGAGTGATTTGCTTGAGTGTTTTTTCTGTCTGCGGTGTTTACTTCTGCGTAGAAAATCGCTCCTGCATCTTTTGGCAATTCTTTCACCAAAGAAATGATAAGGTTATTTTCTTTTTTAGTTTCTAAAACTTCTAGAATTTCAGTAGAATTTTCTCTGTCAAAAGCATTAGGATTAGAAAGGTCAAAACCTTCTGCATAACTTGGGATAAGAATTCCTTTATCACCAACCTGACCACCACCTTCAGGATAGAAAGGCGTTTTATTCAGTACAATTTGGAAAAATTCTCCATCTTTATTTTCTACTTTTCTATATCTTGTGATGTAAGTTTCAGAAGAAGTTTGGTCATAACCTACAAAAGTTTCTGGTTTTTCTTCTAAAATTACCCAGTCATAAACTTTTTGCGCCGATGATTTTTTAGAACGTTCTTTTTGCTTGCGCATTTCCTCCTTAAAACCTTCTTTATCAATAGTCAATCCTTTTTCTTCGGCAATAATTCTTGTCAAATCATCAGGAAAGCCATAAGTATCATATAATTCAAAAACTTCTGCACTTGGTAATACTTTTTTTGTTTCAGAAATAGTTTGTTGAATCAATTTTTCAACTCTAATCAAACCACTTTCTATAGTTTTCAAGAAAGAATTTTCTTCTTCTTTAATCACTTCAGTCACCAATTTTTCTTGCTTTACCATTTCTGGGAAGAAAGCTCCCATTTGATTTTTAAGAACAGCCACCAATTCATACAAGAAAGGCTCTTTCATATCTAAAAATCTGTAAGAATATGAAATGGCACGTCTCAAAATTCTACGAATTACATAACCAGCACCACCATTAGAAGGCAATTGACCATCTGCAATGGCAAAAGCAACCGCACGAATATGGTCTACAACAACTCTAATCGCAATATCTTTTTCGTTTTCTAAAATTCCTTCATATTTTTTGCCAGAAAGTTCTTCTACTTTTGTAATCAACGGAGTGAAAACATCGGTGTCATAATTAGATTTTTTACCTTGTAACGCCATACAAAGTCTCTCAAATCCCATTCCAGTATCTACATGTTGCGCAGGAAGTTTTTCTAGAGTTCCATCAGCTTTTCTGTTGAACTCCATGAATACGTTATTCCAAATTTCTACAACTTGAGGATGATCTTGGTTAATCAACTGAACGCCTGGAGTTTTTGCTTTTTCTTCTTCAGAACGCAAGTCTACGTGAATTTCTGAACAAGGTCCACAAGGCCCAGATTCTCCCATTTCCCAGAAATTATCTTTCTTGTTTCCATTGATAATTCTGTCTTCTGAAATGTGTGCTTTCCAGAAATCATAAGCAGCTTGGTCGCGCTCTAAATTTTCTGAAGCGTCTCCTTCAAAAATGGTTACATATAGGTTTTCTTTTGGAATTTTATAAACTTCTGTCAATAATTCCCAAGCAAAATCGATGGCTTCTTTTTTGAAATAATCTCCAAAACTCCAGTTTCCCAACATTTCGAACATGGTGTGGTGATACGTATCACGACCTACATCGTCCAAATCATTGTGTTTTCCAGAAACTCTCAAACATTTTTGAGTATCGGCAATTCTAGGTGCTTTTGGTTCTTTGTAGCCAAGGAAATAGTCCTTAAACTGAGTCATTCCAGAGTTGGAAAACATCAGAGTAGGGTCATCTTTCAGCACAATTGGAGCAGAAGGAACAATTAAGTGTCCTTTGCTTTTGAAAAAATCTAAAAACTGTTGGCGTATTTCTTGTGAAGTCATATTGATAATGCTTTCTATATATGTTTTTGTAAAGACGCAAATTTAATGATTTTTAGTGGAATTTTTTTAATAATTTCAAGGGTGTGTTTCTAAAGAATACAAAAACTTAAATAGATTTCCTTACTAAGCTTAAAATAGAAACATTCAATAGAATAAGATATCCGAAAATTATATAATAAGCTGGTTTTGGAAGTTTTCCAAATTCTGAAAATTGATATGTGATTTTTTCATAAAGTGTGGGTTTGTATTCTTTATAAATAAAGCCACCACAAACAGAAAAGTTCTCTATATTTTTCACATTTGAATCATTATAAATATGTACTGCAAATAAATGCCCTGTTTTATCTATATCTAAACCAAATTGTTGTTGTTGAGCTTTTTCAAAGTCATTTAAAATAGAAATAAAATCATCATAAGAGTTTTTATCATTAATAATAAATTCAATGCCAGTTTCTTTCCTATTTCTTGTTTGAAG
The DNA here is from genome assembly GCA_964530915.1 of uncultured Cloacibacterium sp. Classification (GTDB taxonomy): domain Bacteria; phylum Bacteroidota; class Bacteroidia; order Flavobacteriales; family Weeksellaceae; genus Cloacibacterium. The sequence continues at coordinate 14,145 of CAZHCK010000016.1, forward strand.
TTTCTTTAATTCTGAAACATAATATTTAGAATTTTTCCTTGCAGTATTCGGTTGAACTACAATTTTTTTGTAATTCCAATTTCTATAAAACTCAAAATCTAAACCAGAAATTTTTTGATTAGGCTCTAATTTTCTTGAAACACCAAAAGAGATAACATTAGGAAGAGGTTCTTGCAATTTTCTATTTCCATAAAACGAAAACAGAAGCGGAATAAGAATTGCACTTATTAAACCGGGAACGTAATAGATTTTGCAAAGTTTCATTTTTTAGTTTTTTGAAATGAATGCAAAAAATAAGCCTTTTATTTTAAAACTAAAGTTAATAAAAAAACGCTCAAATTCAATTGAACGTTTCTAAAAATTTATTTTTCCAAAAGTAAACTGCACCATTCTTCGCGCTGTTGTTTGTTTTTGAGTTTAAGACCTTGTTCTGTACAAACTTCCAGAATATCATCTACATCAAAGAAACATAAGCCAGAAAGCAATAATTCGCTGCCTTCGTTCATGTCTTTTACGTAAGTTGGGATATCTGAAATGAGTATATTTCTGTTGATATTTGCTAAAATAATGTCAAATTTTTCTTTGCCTAAATTTTCAGCAGTTCCCAGTTCTATTCTGAGTTCTACGTTGTTTCTCTCAGCGTTTTCTTTAGAATTTTCAACTGACCATTCATCAATATCTATCGCCAGAACATCTTTTGCACCTTTCATTTTGGCATAAATCGCAAGAACGGAAGTTCCGCAACCCATATCCAAAACTTTTTTGTCTTGGAAATCCATTTCCAGCATTTGCTGAATCATGAGATGCGTAGTTGGATGGTGTCCCGTTCCGAAAGACATTTTCGGCTGAATAATGATTTCTTCCATTGCAGGATTTGGTTCGTGAAATTCTGCACGAATTAAGACTTTGTCTTCTACATTAATTGGAGAGAAGTTTTTTTCCCATTCTTCGTTCCAGTTGATGTTCGGCATTTCTTGGAAAGTGTAAGAAATTTTTACATTTTCATTATTGAAAATTTCTAGGGTTTTGAAATTCTCTTCATTCACCAAATCCGTTGGAATGTATGCTAAAATTCCTTCTAATTCTTCAGTGAAACTGTCAAAACCTATTTCAATAAGTTCTGCCATTAAGATTTCGTTCCAAGGTTCTAGTGGTTGTATTTTGAAGTTGAATTCTGTATAGTTTTGCATGTGTTGAGTGTTAGATGTTTTTAAATTCCGTGCAAATTTAGTGAAATTTTATGGCGCGAGCGAAGCGAGCGGCTAAGTTTCCGAATTGCAAAAGAAAAAAGCCGAAAATTACTTTCGGCTCAGTATTATATCTTGATTATAGGTTCTTGAATCTTGGCTCTTGGCTCTTGATTCTAGTTAAAACCTTCAATAATTTTAGAAAAATCTTCTAATTTTAAAGCAGCTCCACCAATTAAACCACCGTCAATATCAGGTTGAGAGAAAATTTCTTTGGCATTATCTGGTTTTACAGAACCTCCGTAAAGAATAGAGATTTCATCCGCAACTTCTTGTCCGTATTTCGCTGCGATCAGGCTTCTGATGTGCGCGTGAATTTCTTGTGCTTGTTCTGGAGAAGCAGTTTCGCCAGTTCCGATTGCCCAAACTGGTTCGTAAGCGATAACCACTTTTTTAATTTCTTCAGCAGAAAGTGTGAAAAGAGCAGTTTCTGTTTGGTTTTTCACCACTTCAAGATGTTGACCTGCTTTTCTTTGTTCAAGAGTTTCTCCGTTGCAATAAATAGGAGTTAAACCTTTATCTAAAGCCAATTTTACTTTTCTATTGCAGTGAGAATCTGTTTCACCGTGGTATTGTCTTCTTTCGCTGTGACCAATGATAGAACCGTCTGCTTCGATAGATTGTAACATGTCCGCAGAAATTTCACCTGTGTAAGCGCCACTTTCGTATTCGCTCATGTCTTGTGAAAAAACACCCACTTCGTTATTTTCGAAAATATCTCTTGCCATCATTAAATACAATGAAGGCGGTGCAATCCACACTTCGCAGTTGGTAGCGTTTGCATTTTTATAATCTAATAATTGAGCCATTAATTGTTGAGCATCAATCACATTTTTGTTCATTTTCCAGTTTCCTGCTACAATGTTTTTTCTCATTTCTATAAAGTATTGAGGTTAAATTTTAAATTTTTACAAATTTCTGAATTTTTAAAGATTTACAGAAATTTGAGGGTATGAATTGAATCAGTTTTAATGAATTTCTTTCGTAGATTTTATTGATTTTCGGAGATTTACTTAAAATAAATCTAGAATCTAATTACCAACTACCAATTACCAATTACTAATTACCAATTACATTTTCCAAATGGTTTTCATCAAAGAGTAAAAGTCATGCTCTCTGTCTGAAACGGTAGCGTCTGCTTTGATGAGTCTTTTTGCAAATTGTTTAAATTCTTTACGTTCTTTTTCGGTAGAATCGTCTAGAAAGCAATGTGCCTGAAACTCAAAATGGTCTTTCCAATCGCTTGGTTGAAGTGCAGAAATCACTTCTAACTCGTTATCCAAATTCACATGGAACGGAAATTCTTCTTCTAAGTATTCTCTGATGACTTTTTCTTCGCCTGCATGAAATTTATAATCTACAGCCGAAAGAATCATCAATAAATGATATCCTGCGATGGATTTGTTGGTTTTTCTCATTTTATTTTTATTTGTTTTTTTTACGCAAAGTCGCAAAGTTTTTCGCAATGAGCGCAAAGTTTTTATTTTAATGTTTTAAAAAATCTTCCAGACCTTTCTTTTCTACAATTTTACCGTTTTCTAAAACCAAAACAAAAGGATTGCTTCTTGCAATAGTTTTGATGGCTGTTCCGTCCATTGTTAAATTAGGGATTGTTTTGAAAATACCTTTTTCGGTTGTTATTCCAAAAGCCTTTTCATTAGCTTTAATATAACTTTCATATTTTAGAAAATCTTCTTTTGAAATTTCCTTTGGTTTATAAGAGAAAATCAAATACACTTTCGGTAAATGTAGAATTTGGTCGGTGATATCATTTCCGTTTTCGTCTTCTAATTTAAATTTATCGATAGAAGATTGATAGCCTTGTTTTACTAAAACAGAAACTTCTTTCCCTTTTTGAATTTGCCAAGGCGTTCCTTCTTCCCAATATTCTTTTTGGTTCACAAAATCATCTTGTCCTACCACTTTTTCTTCGCCAGTTTTGGTATTTTTCATGGTGTAAGAAGTTTTGTATACCGAAGGATTAGCCGCGATTTTTTGTTTTTCTACATTTAAGTCAGTTCCAATTTTATAATCTCTGAAATCAATCAAAGGTTCGTGTGCAATTCCGTAATAAATAATGAAAGCAGAAACCAAAATTCCTACTCCAAGAAATGGTATTTTAAGTAATCCTTTTTCATTATTTAATGTGTCTGATTTTTTATTTAAAAACCATAAAATAATTAAACCGAAAAGCAACGTAATGTCTTTCCAGAAACTCTGCCAAGGTGTAAATTTGATGGCATCACCAAAACAACCGCAATCTGTAACTTTGTTATAATACGCCGAATAAAACGTGAGAAATGCAAAAAATACGCACAATGCAATTAACGAAATAAGTGTGCATTTTAGCTTCATTTTCAATAAAAGCATTAATCCTAAAATCAACTCTAATGCGACTACGAAAATTGCAATTTCTAATGTGAAATTTTGTAAAAAAGTCAAATTAAAAACGTCTGGCGAAAAATATTCTTCGAGTTTAAAAGAAAAACCTTTTACATCTATCCCTTTCACAAATCCAGATGCAATGAAAATAATGGCAATAATGTATCTTAAAATTCTTTTCATTTTTTTAGTTTGGTTTTTTTTGTCATTCTGAATGCAGTGTAACGAAATGAAGAATCTTTTTAAAATAGATTTTTCGCTTCACTTTGTTTCGCTCAAAATGACACTTTTTAAAGTCTCAATTTTTTTCTTCCGAAAACTTAATGAGACAAAAAACTGCATAATTCAGCATATCATAATAATTGGCGTCTAAACCTTCTGAAACTAAAGTTCTTCCCTGATTGTCTTCAATTTGTTTGGTACGAAGAACTTTTTGATAAATTAAATCGGTGATGGATGAAATTCTCATTTCGCGCCAAGCTTCACCATAATCGTGATTTTTACGAAGCATTAAATCTTTTGATTTTTGAGCGTAATCGTCATATAATTTCAGAATTTCGGTTCTGTCTTCGTCTAAATTTTCAGAAAAACCTTTCTCCAACTGAATTAAACCAATGATAGAGTAGTTCACAATCGCTATAAATTCATCTTCTTCGTGTTCATCTACCATTTTTACGTCTGTCATCTGTAAAGTACGGATCCTATTGACTTTTATATAAATTTGGTCGGTAATAGAACTCGGTCTTAAAACACGCCAAGCTGCACCGTAATCTTGTAATTTTTTAGAAAATAAATCACGACATTGATTGATAACTTCGCTAAATTGTTGAGCTGTATTTTGCATGGAATTTTTTGAAAAATTGATGTGTAAAGATATTAAATAATTAAAAAAAATATTATTCTATTTGCCTTTAAATAAATAAAAAATTAAAAGTGAAATGAATATTATTAAAATTAAGATAAGTGAAATTTTAAATATTTGCGTAAACTTACTGTCTTCTTTATTAGGAAGTAAATTGAATAAATTTAAAAGCATATCAATAAAATCAAACATTTCTTTCGCGATTAAAAAATTATTTCTCCAGTTTATGAATCTTCTTCGTTCCTTCGTACATTTCGTATTGCAAGAAACGGCATTCTAATTTTCCGTTGAACAATTTTATTTTTCTGGATGGTCTTAAACCTACATTTTTCACACCTTCTAAATCTGATGAAATCATCCAAGCCAATGTATTCGGGTATTTTTGTTTAAAAGTATCGCCAATTTTTTTGTAAAAATCAGGCTCATTAATCGTGATTCTCTCATCATAAGGTGGATTGAAAACCATCAACAACGGGAACATATCTTTTTCAGATTCAAAGAAATTCTGTTTTTTTACTTCAATTACATCTTCCATTTCGGCAGCTTCTATGTTGATTCTAGCAGCATTCAGCATACTTGCATCAATGTCGTAACCTACAATTTTTCCTGTAAATTCTTTAATTCTGTTGATTCTGAATTCTTTGATTTTGGCAAACAATTCAGCATCATAGTTTTTCCAATTTTGGAATGCAAATTTCTTTCTGAAAATCTGCGCAGGTAAATCCATTGCAAGCATAGCAGCTTCTATCAAAAGCGTTCCACTTCCGCACATTGGGTCAAGAAAATTTCCTTTTCCGTCCCAGCCTGCCAATTGCAACATTCCCGAAGCGAGAACTTCATTAATCGGCGCTTCACCTTGTTCTTTTCGGTAACCACGTTTGAATAAAGGGTCTCCAGAAGAATCCAAAGAAATTGTTACCAATTCTCTGTCAATATGAAGGTGGAATTTAATGTCTGGATTTTTCGGGTCTACATCTGGTCTGCGTCTTTCTTTCATCACGAAATAATCACAAATTGCATCTTTCATTTTCAAGGCTACAAATTGTGAATGCGTGAACGTTTCAGAATAAACTGTAGAATCTATGGCAAAACTTTGGTCTACACTCATCACGGTTTCCCAAGGAAAATCGAAAACTTTGTCATAAAATTTATTCTCATTCCAAGCTTTGAAAGTGGCAATAGGAACCAAAATTTTAACAGCTGTTCTGGCAGAATAATTGATTTTGTAAAGAAAACCAAGGTCGCCTTCGCAGTTTACAGCGCGGTTTTTAATCTCTACTTTTCTTCCGCCTAACTTTTTAATTTCTTCGGCAAGAACTTCTTCTAAACCAAAAAATGTTTTTATCTGAATTTTTAAATTTTCTGTATCCATTTTAATCTTCGTCTACGTTGAACCCTATTTTTCTGTGTGGTTTTTCTTTAATAATATAAGCTTGAAATTCTTTTTTCATGGCTTCAATTCTGGCTGCAAAAACATCATAATCATTGGCAGAAACTTCTCTGATGAACTGCTGAACTTCGTTTAAATATTCATCGGTCAATTTACTGGCACATTCTATGAAACTGGCTTCTAGAATTGATTTTTCAATTTTGCATTTGTGTGTTTTTTTGCGCAAATACACATTTCTGAGACGTTTTTTTACACTTTGGGTGAAATCAATCATCATGGTATTGCTAAAGAGTTTCATGCGTTTTGCATATTCACTCCAATATGGTTTTTTATCCGCGCCATTGTGTTTTAAAATTTTCATCAGAATAGCGTCTTCAGATAAGTTGAGCGTGATATATTGCATAATCATCTGTGCTCTTTCGTCTTCATTGGGTGGGAAAATCGGAATTTTTATGTCAAATCTTCCTGGTGCAAAAACCTCGTTATCTATTCCAACCAAATTATTAGCCGCAACTACCATCAATAACTCTTCGTTTACAAATTTATGAATCGAATGGAGAATAATATCTTTGGTAGATTTGTTTTCTGAAAAAATGCTGTCGTCAATTGGTTTTTCTTGAGCAATTTCGTGGAAGTTTTCTAAAAATAGCAAGACTTTATCTTCCTTCATCATTGCCGTTAAAAAATCATTGAAATCACTTCTTTTTCCGTTGATAAAACTTGTTCTCAAATAAGAATTCATGACTTCTTTGAACTCATAATTGATGATTTCTGCAATTTTTCTTGCCCAGAAAATTTTTCCACTTCCTTGTGGGCCGTATAAAATAATTCCAGCAGGTTTTTGGATGCCCCAATCTTTCGTTTGGGTCTCATCTATAAACGGATTCAGCATTTCTGTAATGTAGAAATATAAATCTCTATAGCCAATGAAATATCGCTGAGTTAATGAGGTTAAATGCCCGAAATAGTCATAAACGAAACTGTAATTTCCGCCGAGTTTATTGTCTATGCCGAAACTAGAAACCGAGGATTTATACAAGCCGTTTTCGAATAAATTAGGTTTGTTTTTTTTGATAATTGCTTCTACTTTTTCTACGGGCTGTTGGATTTCTGAAGCAATTTGAGTAGAAGATTTTTCCTCTACTAAGTCTTTTTCGTATTTTTGCAAAAACTTAACGTTTTCTCTAGCAAATTTGGCAAAATCATCCTTTACTTCAAGGTTTGGAAAAAGACATTCTGAAAGGTCTAAGTCAAAATCCTCGATGAAGTTTTTAAGAGATTCTGTGGTAACTCCAAGTTCTTGAGCTAATTCTGTGATTTTTTGCGGCATATCTACACTTTAATGCGTAAAAATACGGAAATTTTGTGGGATTATTTTTTGTTCTTTTCTTCAATCCACTTACTCAGGTACTTAGTGCTTTGTAAAGTGTGGTGTTGAAGAATTTGACCTAAGAAATTTTGATTTCTGTGTGATTCTAAATTTTCAGAAATTTCTTGAATTTTATGAATGAAATCAGGCTCAAAAAGCTCTTTTTTGAATCTGTTTTCTATAATGTTGAAGCCATTTTTTTGGGATTTTTGCCAAAGATTTTCATCTTGATAGAGGAGAACTGCTTTTTCTATGAATTCGTTTTCATTATCAGTGATGAATCCGTTCCACTCAAAATTTCCATGCATCGCTTCTGCACCAACTGCGGAAGTAACATTAGGTAATCCAAATTGCATACTTTCGAGCAATTTACCTTTAATTCCAGCTCCAAAAGGAATGGGTGCAAGTAAAACTTTAGCAGTGTTAAAAACAGTTTCTACGCATTCGGCTCTTCCTTTGATGATGAAACCTTCTTTTTCGTTGTGCAATTGAAAGACTTTTTCACTTGCGTAAGCTCCATAAATATGAATTTCGGCTTCTGGAAGTTGGTTTTTGATGTCTTTCCAAAGTTTTTTCAGCTGGAGAGCGGTTTGCCAATTCGGTTCGTGCAAAAAATTACCGATGCTGATAAAATTTTTTCTTTCTGAAAAGGAAGTTTCAGATTTTTTAACTTCTCCAAAAAGTGGAAGGTAAAAGAGAATATTCTCATCAATTCTAAACTTTTCGATGAGTAAATTTATCTCAAATTCAGAAATAATGAGGGATAAGTCACATCTTAAAATGGAAGCCAATTCACGTTTGAAAACATCATTAATTAAATCTGAATGTTCTGAGTTTCTATTTTGTTTAAAAGCTTTTTCTCTGGCGTTTCTTAGGAAATGTAAATCCTCAGTGTCAAGAATTTTTACTGCATTCGGAACTTGCTCGGAAACTCGCCACCCGAATTGTTCTTCAGTAGTAAATCTGTCAAAAACAACTATATCTGGATTTAGATTTTTGATGAGTTCGTCAAAACTGTTCTCATTGAGTATAATATTTTGAAACTGAATTTTTTTAGAACTTAAGTCGAAACTGTTTTCTGAAATAGTAGCGGTGGAAAGAAATGTAATTTGATAATTTTGAGTTAAGAATAAATCCATCAATTGAATCATTCTAGAACCGGCAGCTGTAGAATTAGGCTCTGGAAAAACTTTGCCAATAATTACCAAATTTTTCATTCATTAAAATAATAAATTAAAAAAAAGAAAAACCTCGCTAAAAGCGAGGTTTTCGTGAGCGCGTCAGGATTCGAACCTGAGACCGTCTGCTTAGAAGGCAGATGCTCTATCCAGCTGAGCTACGCACCCTAATTTCCTTAAAATTTTCGATTTTTTTTGTCGGGGTGGCAGGATTCGAACCTGCGACCTCC
>CAZHCK010000016.1:22902-35421 GCA_964530915.1 uncultured Cloacibacterium sp.
CTTAAAATTTTCGATTTTTTTTGTCGGGGTGGCAGGATTCGAACCTGCGACCTCCTGGTCCCAAACCAGGCGCGATGACCGGACTACGCTACACCCCGAATTTCTTGGTTGCGGAGGGTAAGGGATTCGAACCCTTGCGACCCTTGCGAGTCGACAGTTTAGCAAACTGCTCCGTTAACCACTCCGGCAACCCTCCTTGCAAATTCTTTTAAGAACTTCTCTTCCGTAATTGCGAGTGCAAATATAGGACAGTTTTCCTTAATAACCAAAAAAAAATTGCTAAAAATTTTCGTATTTTTGAATAAATAATCTTTTAAAAAATCAATAAAATGCGTAATTCATTATATTTCATAGGTTTAGCATCTTTAATAATTTCTTGTGGTTCACAAAAAGAAATTGCAAAACCTAATAATTTACCTCAACCTGCGACATCTACGATACCAAATCCTCCCAAATCAGAGATAAAACATGATGTACATGGCGACTATTTTACATTAAATATAGCAGACCCAACTAAAAATGATAACACCATCAGTTATGGATCTTTGGTAGGAGCAAAACCAGAAGGTTATAAAGTAACAAGAAATCATTTTCCTGCCGTTGCACAAAATTTTAGACAGAAATATGTGATTTTACATTACACAGCTTTAGATCATGATAAATCTGTGAGGGTTTTAACCACTCAAGCCGTAAGTTCTCACTATTTGGTTAATGATTCTACCGATATAGAAATTTATCAGTTGGTAGACGAAAATAAAAGGTCTTATCATGCAGGAATCAGTTCATGGAGAAAAGATGCAACGCTTAATGATACTTCTATCGGGATAGAAATCGTGAATGAAGGTTTTAAAGTAGTTGACGGAAAAAGAGTTTTTGTTCCGTTTCCAGAGCATCAAGTGAAAAAAGTAGCCGCTTTGGTTCAAGATATTGTAATGCGTTATCAAATTCCGCCTACGAATGTTTTAGCACATTCAGACATTGCGCCAACTCGTAAACAAGATCCAGGTCCATTATTTCCTTGGAAAAAATTATATGACGAATACGGAATAGGAATGTGGTATGATGATGCTACAGTTCAGAGTTTCCAGTCGCAGATTATTCCAGAAGAATTTAATGCAAAAATCAATGACATGGCTTTTGTGATGAAAGTACAGATTGCTCTAAAACAATTTGGCTATGGAATTACAGAAACAGGAGTTTGGGATGATGCTACGAAGAAAACTATTGAGGCTTTTCAATATCATTTTAGACCACAAAATTACGATGGAAAAATAGATATAGAAACGTGGGCAATTTTACAGGCTCTCATTCAGAAATATCCGAATAAATAATTAAGAAATAAGAAATTAATGCAGACGAAATTAGTATTAAAAACTAAAAATTTTACAGATAAAAACGGGTACACTTATCAACAAGTAGAAGGAGATGAAACGGGTGTAAGAATTTACAAATTAAACAATGGATTAACGGTTTATTTGGCTCAAAATGACGATGCTCCTAGAATCCAGACCTATATTCCAGTAAGAACTGGAAGCAATAATGATCCATCAGATAATACAGGATTGGCGCATTATTTAGAGCATATGATGTTCAAAGGAACGAGCAGATTAGGAACGCTGGATTGGGAAAAAGAAAAAGTATTATTAGACCAAATTTCTGATTTGTACGAACAGCATAAATCTGAGCAAAATTCAGAAAAAAAGAAAGAAATTTATAGAAAAATAGACGAAATTTCTCAAGAAGCCAGTCAATATGCAATTGCCAATGAATATGATAAAGTCATTTCTTCTCTTGGTGCAACAGGAACCAATGCTCACACTTGGTTAGACGAAACCGTTTATAAAAATAACATTCCGAATAACGAGTTGGAAAAATGGCTCAAAATAGAAAAAGAGCGTTTTTCTGGTCTGGTTTTAAGGCTTTTTCATACTGAGTTGGAATCGGTTTACGAAGAATTCAATCGTGCGCAAGACAATGATGTGAGGCTGGTGAATTATGCGCTCATGGAAGCACTTTTTCCGAAACATCCTAATGGTCAACAAACCACTTTGGGGAAATCTGAGCATTTGAAAAATCCTTCTATGAAGGCTATTCATCAATATTTCAATGATTTTTATGTGCCTAATAATATGGCGATGGTTTTGGTTGGGGATTTAGATTTCGAAGAAACCATTCTTTTGGTTGATCAATATTTTGGAAAATTTGAATATAAAGAACTTCCGAAGAAAGAAAAAATTATAGAAGAACCTCAAACTGAAATTGTAGAAAGAATTGTAAAAAGTCCTTCTGCGCCTAGATTAAACATCGCTTGGAGAACAGATTCTTATGGAACCAAAGAAGAGCATTTGGCAGAAATGGTGGCACAGATTCTCTCCAATTCTGGTGAAGCAGGTTTGCTGGATTTAAATATTAACCAAAAGCATAAAGCGCTTAGAAGTTATGCTTATGAATTGGGTTTTAAGCAATACGGATTGTTCTCGCTCATGATTGTTCCGAAGGAAAATCAATCTTTAGAAGAGGCAGAACAACTGCTTTTGGGAGAGATAGAAAAAGTGAAAAATGGCGATTTCCCAGATTGGCTTATTCCTGCGATTATCAATGATATGAAATTGCAAAAAATCAGAAATCTGGAAACTGCAGATGGTTTAGCAACAGCACTTTACGGAATTTATATCAATGACAGAACTTGGGAAGAAGAACTTTCGGAAATTGAGAAATTTGAGAAAATTACCAAGCAAGAAGTGGTAGATTTTGCACAAAAATTCTTCCAAAAAAATTATGTAATCGTCAAAAAACTACGTGGCGAAAATGAAAATCTTATCCGAGTAGAAAATCCGGGAATTACTCCAGTTAAAATCAATAGAGAAGCACAATCTGAGTTTTTGACTGAAATTCTTGAGGAAAAATCTTCAGAAATTACTCCGAAATTCATTGATTATAAAAATATGATTGAAGAAACTCAAATTGGGGATAAAAAAATCAGTTTTGTTAGAAATAAATATAATCATATTGCTCAGTTGCATTTGATTTACAAGATTGGAACTGACCATGATAAAGAGCTTTTCTTAGCGGTGCAAGTTTTACAGTATTTGGGAACTTCCCGTTTTTCGGCGGATCAATTAAGTCAAGAGTTTTTTAAATTGGGAATCAGTAATGATTTCAAAACGTATGACGACCAAATGATTATTTCGCTCACTGGTTTTGAGGAAAATCTAATCAAAGGTTTTGAACTTTTAAAACATTGGATTACCGAAGTAAAACCTGATAATGAAGTCTATGAAAGCACGATAGAATTGATTTTAGAAAGCCGAAATGTTGCTAAAAAAGACAAGTCAAGAATCATGACCGCATTAAGCCATTATGCTAAATTTGGTGAGAATTCCAGATTCAGAGATGTGATTTCTGAAGAAAAATTGAGAGCAACGAAAGTAGAACATCTTACTGAAAAAGTGAAGAATTTGACCCAATTACCTTATGAAATTTTCTTCTACGGTAAAGATTTTGAGGGGTTCAAGGAAAAAATTCAACCTTTGTTAGAAAAAGCAACACTCACCATTCCAAAGCCGAAAATTTATCAAGAATTGGAAACGCAAGGAAAAGTTTTCTTTACCAATTATGATATGGTACAAATGGAAATGAGTAAAATTGGTAGAGCTTCTCAACTGAATACCGAAAATTACGGAAAAATCAATGTTTTTAATGAATATTTTGGCAGAGGTTTGTCTTCTATTGTTTTTCAGGAACTCAGAGAAAGCAAGAGTTTAGCGTATTCTGCGTATGTAAATTACTCTACTGCGACTTATTTGGATAGACATAATTATGTAGTAAGTTACATTGGTACACAAGCCAATAAATTGCATTTAGCAGTAGATGCGATGGCTGATTTAATGCAAGATTTGCCTCAAATTCCTACGCAATTTAATAATGCTAAAAATTCTGCGCTGAAACAAATTGCTTCTACCCGAATAACCAGAACCAATATTTTCTTTAATTTTTTAAATCTTAAAAAAATAGGAATAGATTATGATATTAGAGAAAAAATTTACCACGAAATAGAAAGTTTACAACTCGAAGATTTAACCCAGTTTTACAATCAAGAAATAAAACCCATTTCTTATAATGTTGCTATAATGGGAAAAAAAGAAAATTTAGACCATTCTGCGATTGAGAACTTAGGAGATTTTCACGAAGTGAGTTTAGAAGAAATTTTTGGATATTAAAACTGAAAATTCTATAAAATCAATTATTTATAGTGTAACAAATACAAAATTTAATAGACTTACCTTTGTATAACTCTACAGAGGTAAGAGTAAATTTCATCATTTGTGTTTGGCCTCAGAAGAAATTCTGAGGCTTTTTCATGTTTAGATTATACAAAAAGAACGCGCCTTTTGGCGCGTTCTTACTAAAATATTTATCGAAAATTATTTTACAATTTTCATTTCGTCTAATAACCATCTTGCTCCAGCAAATTTATCGATGATAAATAAAATATACTTGGTCTGCACCATAATATTTCTGCTGAATCTAGGGTCAAAATTAATGTCACTCATCGTGCCTTCCCATTGTCTGTCAAAGTTTAACCCAATAAGGTTTCCTTTTTTGTCTAAAGCTGGACTTCCTGAGTTTCCACCTGTGGTATGATTGGTTGCAGTAAATGCTAATGGAATTTTTCCTGCAGCATTTTTATAATCGCCATAATCTTTGGTGTTGTACAACTGAATCAATTTTTGTGGAACATCAAATTCATAATCTCCAGGTACATATTTTTCCATTACACCATCTAAAGTGGTTTCGTAGTGGTAAGTAATCGCATCTGCAGGATTAGAACCTTTCACTTTTCCATAAGTAACTCTCAGTGTAGAGTTGGCATCTGGGAAGAATTTTCTTTCGGTATCTGTAGCCATCATTTGTGCTAAATATTTCTTTTGTAAAGCATCTATTTTACTTTGTAAACCAACATATTGAGCATCTGCTTTAGCCATATAAGTTTCTCTCATTTTGGTTAAAGTCTGATAAATAGGGTCAGCTTTTAAAGTTTTTACCAATTCTGGAAGATTTGAGAAAACTTGGTCTACGTTAGAATAAACAGTAGCTCCGTTTACCGCATTTCTTCCTGAAATCACAGAATTTCTACTCCAGTTTTCAAGGACTTGAAGATTTTGATTAACGTCTTTAAATTGAGCAAAACCTTCTGGTAAAAATTCTGGTGCAGTTTTGTTGGCATATAAAGCCAAAAGTTTAGCGGTAACTTTAGCATCTAATTCGCCGTCATAATCTTTATAAATGCCAGAAAGTCTATTTTTGAATCCTTGAACAGTTTTGTTATCTACTTTCCCTGCTTCATAATTTTGTACAAAAGTATAATACAGATTAGCAAGCGTTAATGTTTCAGCATTTCTTAGAATTTCGCTGTAATAAGCGTTATTTAAAGCATAAGGCGCTTGTTGGTCATACAGTTTTTTAAATTCATCAAGAGACGTTTTAATTTCTGAATTTATAGCCACTAGAGAACTTTCATAAGCTTGTTTTTTGGCAACAGCGTTTGATTTTTTAAGACCTTTTGTTTCGCCAATCCATTTTTTCCAATAATTGGCTACAGAAGCGTATTTAGATGCATATTTAATTCTGGTAGCATCATCTGCACGCATTTTTTCGTCTAAAGTTTTCAGAGCGATATCTCTTACTTCAATTCTCGCAGGATTGGTATCTGTAATGATTTTTTCAATCGCTACGCTTGGCAAATATTCATTGGTTCTGCCCGGAAATCCGAAAACAAACGTGAAATCATTTTCTTTAATGTCTTTTACAGAAATCGGTAAGAAATGTTTTGGAGTAAAAGGAATATTGTCCTTAGAATATTCCGCTGGTTTATTGTTTTTGTCAGCATAAATTCTGAACATAGAAAAATCGCCAGTATGTCTTGGCCAAACCCAGTTATCCGTATCAGAACCGAATTTACCAATACTTTGTGGTGGTGCTCCTACTAATCTGATGTCTTTATAGGTTTCTACTACAAATGCATAATATTTATTCCCTGCAAACATAGGTCTTACAATAATACTTTGGTAAGATTCTATTTTTTGAGATTTCTTGTAAGCGTCTATATTTTCATTGATTTTTTTAGTCAAATCAGCTCCGCTTAATGAAGAAGTATTGCCTAAAATATCTTGAGTAATTTCTTTAATATCCGTAACAAAATCTACGGTAACGCCAGGGTTTGGCAATTCTTCGCCCATGTTTTTTGCCCAAAATCCATTGGTCAATAAATCATTTTCTACGGTAGAATGGCTTTGGATGTTATCATAACCGCAGTGGTGATTGGTCAATAATAAACCTTTCGGTGAAATAATTTCTGCGGTACAACCTCCGTCAAACTGAACTACAGCGTCTTTGATACTCGGTTTTTCAGTGTTCCAAATGTCTTGGGCTTTGATTTTCATTCCCAGAGATTTCATCTCTTTTTCATTAATTTCAGTAGGAATCCACATTCCTCCGTATTGCTGACCAAAAAAAGCAGCAGCCTGAAATAATGTCGCTATAATAAACGTTTTCTTAAGCATTAATTCATATTTTTAAAATGAGTGCCTAAAATTAATCAAAAAATATCATCATCTCACAATTTTGAAAGCATTTAACATAATTGTATAAAACATTTGGAGACGTGTCCATCTATCTTTGTCTTAACCAAATCACAAAATTTTTACAAAATGACTACACATCACACCGAAGATAGATTACAGCATTATGAATTTGACCAATATACGGTGACCACCAATTTTGCAAACTATGAAGATGCGGTAAATTATGCCAATGAACACCAAGGTGAATTGGTAGAAGTAGGTTTTACAGATGGTTCTGATAATCCTACACCGAATGATTCGGCGAAGTTGGTAGAAAGTAAAAAACCTTTTAAGGTAGAATTACCAGATCATCCCAATTATAGAGTGCTTTATTCTGATGCAGAAGGATTTCAGGAAATGGCAGACCAAATTCTTTTTGAGATGAAAAAAGCAGAAAATGACATGCTGCCAGAAGATATTTTGTCTGACCAAAATATTGCACCAGGAGATAGAATTATTATCACAGATGAAAGCGGTGTAAATACCGTAACTACTAGAGAAAGAATAAAGTTTTTAATGCGAGGAAATGTATACGAACTTGCCGTAAAAACAAACCATACTTAAACAGACAACTTTACTTCATATTTTCAGTATTTGATTTTTAGACAGAAAGCCTTCATTTTTTGGAGGCTTTTTCTAATGAGAAATCGCCGCAGTTTCTACAGTTTCTATATTAATCATTTGAAGCTGGATGTGTCTGTCGTGCGCTTTATTTTTGAAATCTGAAATAATTTCTAAAACATCATGGTCTATGAAATGAACTTCGGAGCCGTCAATAGTTAATACAGAATAAGCAGGAACTTTATCCAAAGCATTTTTAATTTTCACTTTATTGATGAAGGTTACATTGCTGTGAAGTTTCAATTTATATTGGTCAATCCCTTGAAAATGCGTTTTTTCTATGTCGTAATTTTCTTTGAAATTTTCTTTGATGATGTAATAAATAGAAATCAATAAACCAATAGAAACACCTATGAGTAAATCTGTAACCAAGATAATAATAATAGTGGCGATAAATGGTATAAACTGTTTTAAACCGAGTTTAAAGAGGTGTTTATAAATCTCAATTCTTGTCAATCCAAAACCTGTAATAATCAAAATAGCAGATAAAGAAGCGTATGGAATCATGTTAATCAAAAACGGAATCAGTAATACAGAGAGCAATAAAAATATTCCATGCATGAAGGCTGAAACTTTAGTTTTTGCGCCAGCTTCTATATTTGCAGAACCTCTTACTACGACTGCAGTGATGGGAATTGCACCTAAAAGTCCGCATAGGAAATTACCAATTCCTTGTGCAATCAATTCACGATTTACAGGGGTAATTCTGTTGTGACGGTCTAGTTTATCCATCGCTTCAATACAAAGCAAAGTTTCTAGCGTGGCAAGAATTCCTATGAGAATTCCGTCTTTCCAGATTTCTTGGTTGCTTAGAATTTTAGAAAATTCAGGAAATTTAATTTCTGCAAACATATTTTCTGGAATATTCACCAATTGATTAGGTTTCAAAGCATAAGAAGAACCAAATTGATTCATTAAAAAATTGATGAGAATCCCAAAAATAACAACCAAAAGTGGAGCGGGAATCTTATTAAATTTTTGAAACTGGGGTTTCTTCATCAGAATTAAAATCGCCAAAGAAATCACAGAAATAAAAACTGCACCTCTGGTAATATGAGAATTAAATTCAACTAAGTTTCCTAAGAAATTTTTAGAAGTGAATATTTGTACAAAACCACTGGTCCAAAAATCGGGTTGATTATAGCCTAGAGCCAATGGAATTTGTTTAGACATCAAGATAATTCCTATGGCTGCCATCATTCCTTTAATTACCGAACTGGGAAAATAACTGGCAAAAACCCCTAGTTTTAAAACGCCTAATAAAATTTGGAAAACCCCAGCTATAATAACGGTTAATAAAAAGGTTTGAAAATCGCCTAAACTGATGATAGAAGCGGCGACAACCGTGGTGAGACCTGCAGCAGGACCAGAAACAGCTAAATCTGAACCGCTCAAAACACCTACTACAATTCCACCGATAATTCCTGATAGAATTCCTGAATAAAGGGGAGCTCCAGAAGCTAATGCTACACCCAGACACAAGGGAAGTGCAACTAGAAAAACCGTGAGACCTGCTGATAAATCGTGTCTCTTAAACATTAACCAATAATACTTAAACGTTCTATCAAGATGCAAATCCATTGTTCTAAATTTTACTACAAATTTAAGAAAATTTAAAACTTTGCCCGGAGAAAGTTATAAAATGTTAATTCTGTATGAAATCAAGAAAATATTGTAAAATACTAAGCGCTTGTTTAATCTAATTTTGTACTGTAAAATCATGCTTAGTTTTAATCACATACTGCAACTGTTTATTTTGGCGATACCTATTGCTTGTATCGCGTGGACAGTTACACATGAAGAAATTTTCAAAGAACCTCGAGAATATTGTCAAAAAAGAGTAGAAAACGCAACTTCACTCTCGGAGAAAAAGTTTTTTTATCTCTTTACCTGTGAGTATTGTTTTAGTCATTATGTGACAATATTTTTCTTGTTGATATCAAATTTCACCTTGTTCTTTGAAGATTGGCGAGGATATCTCATTGCAGGATTTTCATTGGTTTGGATAGCCAATATTTACATGAGCTTATTTGGTTTCTTGAGACAAAACCTAAAAGCCGAAAAAATAGAAGCAAAAATTAAAAACATTGAGTATAACGATTTAAAAAATTAAAAATTAAATGCAATACGGGAAAAAAATATTAGAATTTATGGTAGGAAATTTCAAAATCTACACCGGTTTTGGAAACTACAAACAAGCAGAAGAGTTTGCCCAAAAAACCAATGGCGAACTCACAGAGATTGTATATCATGACGGAAAAATAGAGCCAGAATTTTCAGATAAAGCCAAATTAGTAGAAAAGAAAATGCCGTTCAATGTAGAACTTTCAGAGGATTACACGGTTTTTTATTCTAATGATGAGTTTTTTGAAAAATATACACCAGCCGAACATGAACAAAATTATGAGTGCGAAAATCAAAATACACTCAATGCTCAAAACGTGATTATTTTTAGCGGAGACTATCATAACTCTCCATGTTTAAAAGAAAAATTGAAAAGATTAGCCAATTCTCATTTCTACGAATTAGCGGTAAAAGTATCCCTTTAAAATGCAAAAGCTCAAGAATTTTCTTGAGCTTTTTAATTTATTTTAAAAAGACAATAAGTTGTTGATGTCTTTGAAACGCAATGTTTTTCACAACTAAAAAAAATCAAAGGAAGCAAAGAATAAATTCGCTAGCGAATTGAAAAAGCGTACGCTTCAAAGCGAATGAATTTCGCCAACTTTGCTTGCTTAAAAGATTTAGATTAATGAAAAATCTTTGCGATTGAAGAATATTGAACAATATCTATGATGTTGCTTAGTGCTCTCAAAAACACAAACACATCAACTGTTCTTCGTGAACTTTGTGATAGAAAAGACAAGCGTTAACTTTCAATCAAATCCAAAAACTGTTGTTCATCTAAAATCGTAATCGTACCGATATCTTGCGCTTTTTTGAGTTTGCTTCCTGCTTTTTCTCCAACCACCAGATAGTTGAGGTTTTTAGACACTGCCGAGATATTTTTTCCGCCATGTTTTTCTACCATTTCTTCGGCTTGTTCACGCGTGAAAAGCGAAAGTTTTCCTGTGAAAAGAAAGGTCTTACCTTCTAAAACAGTGCTGAGAAATTCTGTTGTGTTTTCGCCTTTTTCCAGTTGAACGCCATAACTTCTCAATCGTTCTATCATCTCCCAATTTTCGGGATTGTGAAGATAAGAAACGATGCTTTCCGCAATTTTAGAACCAATATCTTCTACCTGACAGAGTTCTTCTTCTGTGGCATTTTTTAAATCATCAATGCTTGGGAAATTCTTCGCCAATTTTTTGGCAACCGTTTCTCCTACGTGTTTGATGCCGATTCCGTACAATACTTTTTCGTAAGGAATTTGTTTAGATTTTTCTACGCCGTCAATGATGTTTTGGGCAGATTTTTCCGCCATTCTTTCCAGTGGAAGCAATTGTTCTTTGCGCAAAGTGTAAAAATCTGCGATGTTGGTCAGTAAACCTTCACGGTAGAGTTGTTCAATGGTTTCACTGCCTAAATTTTCAATATTCAAAGCTTTTCTGGAAACGTAATGAATCATTTTCCCTACCACTTGTGGTGGACAATGCGTTTCATTAGGACAAAAATGAGCAGCCTGATCTTCTAAACGAATCAGCTCACTGCCACATTCTGGACAATGCGTAGCATACTGAACTTCTGTAGCAAATACATTTCGTTTTCCTAGATTTACACCTACAATTTTCGGAATAATTTCTCCGCCTTTTTCTACATACACGAAATCTCCTACATGCAAATCCAGTTTTTTGATAATATCTTCATTGTGCAGAGAAGCGCGTTTTACAATGGTTCCCGCCAAGAGAACGGGAGCCAAATTCGCAACAGGTGTTACTGCGCCAGTTCTCCCCACTTGATAATCGATGCTGAGTAATTCTGTTTCTACTTTTTCAGCCTTAAATTTATAAGCCATCGCAAAACGTGGAGATTTTGCGGTGTAACCCAATAATTGCTGTTGTTTCAGGGAATTTACTTTAATAACAATTCCGTCAATGTCAAAATTCAGTTTCTTGCGTTTTTCGTCCCAGAAATTGATGAAATCTTGTACTTCTTGTAAGTTTTTACAGCGTTTGGCGTTTTCAGAAATTTTGAAACCCCAGGTTTTTGCTTGTTGAAGCAGTTCGAAATGTGTTTCCACAGGATTATTTTCGCTTACAAATTGATAGAGTACCGCCGAAAGATTTCTCTTTCTCACTTCGCCAGAATCTTGAAGTTTTAAACTTCCAGAAGCGGTGTTCCTTGGATTCATAAAAGCGTCATAACCTTCTGCCAATCTTTCTTCATTAATTTTGTTGAAGTTATTATGTGTAAGATAAATTTCGCCACGCATGTAAAATCTTTCTGGGAAATTTCCCTGCAACTGAAGCGGAATATCTTTGATGGTTTTTACATTGGCAGTGATTTCATCGCCTTGGAAGCCATCACCTCTGGTTACGGCTTGAGAAATTTTGCCATTTTCAAACAAAATGGAAATGGAAGCGCCGTCATATTTCAGTTCGGCGACAAATTCTATATCTTCGGTTTCTAAAATTTTAGAAATTCTAGTGTGCCAATCCTGTAAATCATTGAAATCATAAGAGTTATCCAAAGAATACATTCTGAACTGATGCTGAATGGTAGGGAAATTCTTGGTGATTTCGCCACCTACTCTCAATGTAGGAGAATGTGGGTCATAAAACTCTGGATGTGCTGCTTCTAGCTCTTGCAGTTCCTTGAGTTTGGCATCAAATTCAAAATCCGAAATGGTAGGCTCATCTAACACATAATAATTGTAATTGTGCTGATGCAGTTCTTCTCTTAATTCTTCTATTCTCTGTAGGATATGTTCAGGCATTTTCTGTAGAAAGATTTTAGCAAAAATAACTAAAATAGTTGGAAACTGAGTTACCGAAAAGAGCAAGTGTTCTGCCTTTATCCTGCAAGTATCTAGCGAGTATCTTGCCTAATATCTGGAATTTATAATCCGTGTATAGAAAAAATAACCTTGTCATTCTGAACGAAGCGCAGCAAAGTGAAGAATCTCTACATCAAGAAAGATATTAATGTATAAATCTTTAATTTGTACAAAATAAACACATTTTTTTGTCATTCCGCAGGAATCTAAACAGAGCATTTCCGTTCCAGCAGATTTGTAATCTGTATGTTGAAAGAATAATCATGTCATTCTGAACGAAGCGTAGCAAAGTGAAGAATCTCTACATCAAGAAAGATATTAATGTATAAATCTTTAATT
>CAZHCK010000016.1:35521-39020 GCA_964530915.1 uncultured Cloacibacterium sp.
TGTACAAAATAAACACATCTTTTTTGTCATTCCGCAGGAATCCAAACAGAGCATTTCCGTTCCAGCAGATTTGTAATCTGTATGTTGAAAGAATAACCATGTCATTCTGAACGAAGCGCAGCTAAGTGAAGAATCTCTTTATAAACAAAAAGATTTTTCGCTCAAAATGACAGAATGTTTTTACATGTAATACAAACTTCAAACCCGTGACTTTACAAATATAAAGCACAGCGATCTAAGCTGTGCTTTATTATTTCTAATAATATTCTTCCAGAAACTTTTCCTTAATTTTATGCACTTTAATAATAACTATGATTAACCAATACCTTTCCAAACTTTCTCAATTATATTTTTTATTTCAGATGCTACCCTAATTTTTTCTATTTTAAGAAGAACCATAATTTTTAGGTAAATCCATATTTTAAAATTATTGGAAATACCTATCTTTGATGAATGTGTAATGTTTACTGCATTAAATTCTAAAATCAAATCAATTGTTAAGTAACAAATAACCAAAAAAAAACAATAACTAACAGAAAACAGAATGGCGTTAAGTTGGAATGAAATAAAAGATCGAGCATTAAAATTCTCTATAGAATGGAAAAACACAACCAATGAAGAAGCAGATGCTAAACCATTTTTAGATGCTTTCTTTGATGTTTTTGGGATTACAAGAAAAAAAATAGGAACTTTTGAGCACAAAGTAAAAAAACTTTCTGATGCAGACGGTTACATAGATTTACTCTGGAAAGGTACTATTCTAGTAGAAATGAAAAGCCGAGGAAAAAACTTAGACAAAGCTTTTCAGCAAGCCATAGATTATACGCATGGGCTTAAACAAAACGAACTCCCAAAATACGTTTTGGTTTGTGATTTTCACATTTTTAGATTGTATGATACCGAAGAACAAACTACCTTAGAATTTACCATAGACCAATTGGTAAACCATGTACAAAGTTTCGGTTATTTATTAGGCTACCAAAAGAAAACGTATAAAGAACAAGACCCAGCCAACATAAAAGCGGCAGAATTAATGGGAAAACTTCATGACAGATTAGAAGAAATAGGTTATGAAGGACATCCTCTTGAAGTATATTTGGTAAGGATTTTATTTTGTCTCTTTGCAGAAGATACTACTATTTTCAATAAACAACAGTTTCAAGATTATATAGAACAAAGAACTGCAGAAGATGGCAGTGATTTGGCTTCTAAACTACAAGAACTATTTCAGGTTCTCAATACTCCTCTAGACAAAAGATTTAAAAATCTAGACGAACAACTGAATGAATTTCCTTACGTAAACGGGAAATTATTTGAAGAAATTCTACCTATGGCGAGTTTTGATACCAAAATGCGTCAAGCGGTATTAGATTGTTGCTACATCGACTGGAGTAAAATTTCACCTGCTATTTTTGGCTCTATGTTCCAAAGCGTAATGAATCCTAAAGAACGCAGAAACTTAGGAGCACACTATACTAGCGAAACCAATATTTTAAAGCTTATTAAACCACTGTTTTTAGATGAACTTTGGGCAGAATTTGAAAGCATCAAAGGCAATAAAAACAAACTCCCAGAATTTCATAAAAAAATAAGCCAACTGAAATTTCTAGATCCAGCTTGTGGTTGTGGTAATTTCTTGGTGATTACCTACAGAGAACTGCGTTTGCTAGAATTAGAAATTCTGCGTGCTACTTATAAAAACGGGCAAGGCGTTTTAGACGTGAGCGATATTATTTGGCTGGATGTAGATATGATGTGCGGTATAGAATACGAAGAATTTCCTGCAAGAATAGCCGAAGTAGCTATGTGGTTAATTGACCACCAAATGAATATGCTCATCAGCAATGAATTCGGACAATACTTTGCGCGTTTACCATTAAAAAAATCTGCTAAAATTGTGCATGGTGACGCTCTTGAAGTAAACTGGGAAGAAGTAGTTTCTAAAAATGAACTTTCTTACATTATTGGCAATCCTCCATTCATTGGTTCTAAAATTATGAGCCAATTTCAAAGAAATCAAATTGTAAGAGAATTTGAAAACAGCAAAGGAAGTGGCGTTTTAGATTATGTAACTGGTTGGTATCTAAAAGCCGCAAAATATATTCAAAACACAAAAATAAAAGCAGCTTTTGTTTCTACAAATTCAATTGTTCAAGGAGAACAAACGAGTATTTTATGGGGGCAAATGATAAATAAATATGGAATTAAAATTCATTTTGCTCACAGAACATTTAAATGGAGTAATGAAGCAAAGGGGAATGCAGCGGTATATTGTGTAATTATTGGTTTTGCAAATTTTGATACTTCTGTTAAAAGAATTTTTGAATACGAAGATATTAAAAGTGAAGCACACGAAATAAAAGCTAAAAATATCAATCCTTATTTAATTGATGCTAAAGACTTTTTGATAGAGAAAAGAAGAAAACCTATTTGTAATGTTCCAGAAATTGCTTTTGGAAGCATGCCAAATGATGGAGGAAATTTTTTTATTAATGAAAGTGAAATAGAAGAAATTAAATCTAAAGAACCAAAATCTGCTGAATTTATAAAACCATTTATTGGTGCACAAGAATTCTTAAATGGACAGAAAAAATATTGCTTTTGGTTTGAAAATGTAAACCCAAAAGATTGGAATTCAATGCCTATAGCTTTACAAAAAGTAAAAGCTGTAGAAAAACTACGTGCAAGTAGTTCAAGAGAAGCAACTAAAAAATTGGCTTTGTTTCCATATTTATTCGGAGAAATTCGCCAACCAAAAACTTACTACATTTTAATTCCAAGACACTCATCCGAAAACAGAAAGTACATTCCTTTTGGTTATCTTTCTCCTGATAATATTGTTGGAGATACTTGTTTATCTGTTGAAGATGTTACTTTATACCATTTTGGGATAATACATTCATTGATGCATATGTCTTGGGTAAATACAGTTTGTGGAAGATTAGAAAGTCGATACAGATATTCCAACGAAATTGTGTACAACAATTATCCATGGCCAGAGAATCCTACAGAAAAACAGAAACAACTGATAGAAGAAAAAGTACAAAAAGTTTTAGACGTTAGAGCTTCTTTTCCTAACAGTTCTTTCGCAGATTTATACAACCCTCTTACTATGCCACCAGCTTTAGTAAAAGCCCACAATGAATTAGATAAAGCGGTAGATGCAGCATACAGTAAACAAAACTTTACTACAGAAGCAAAACGTATGGAGTTTCTTTTTGAACTCTATGAAAAATACACCGCAGATTTATTTGCCAAAGAAAAACCTAAAAAAAATAAAAAAACAGACATATAAATTTTTATATATATTTGCAAAAGAAAAGTCTGCGGCTAGGCAGACTTAAAAAAACGTCAGAAGTGATTGCGATACTATGATTCACGCAGTCACTTTTTACTTTCCAGCATTCTTAGCAATGATAATAAATCCCATCATTGCTACTAATACTAAGAAAAGCATTCCTAAAAAAAGAATCACTTCTTGCATATATTAATATAATTT
>CAZHCK010000017.1:0-38683 GCA_964530915.1 uncultured Cloacibacterium sp.
GGTTTATACTGATTAGAAATTTTTAAAAAATAAATTAGTTGACTTTTATAATTCTCAATTGTATTTTCTGAGAATCTTTGTACCCTCAGTCTAGTTAAAAATTTTTCTACTAATTTGTAGTCCATATTACAATTATTGCGCAAGTCCAAAATTAATAAAAATAAAAATACTGATTATCAAATATTTATATATTTTTATTGTTTTTTTTACGCAGGTTTATATAATTAAAATATACGCAATGCGTATATTTGGATGTTATCTGCAAGTTTATCCAAACATTAGTCATATAGAAATGAGATTTTTATTTGTAATTTTCTTTACTATTTTATGCTCTAAAATTTTAGCGCAAGAAACTGAATATTCAAAAATCCCTACAAAAATTAATAAACAAATTCAAAAAAATTACGAACGCAATAATGCTTTTTATTTTTACTTTCCTGAATACAAAAATTCATTAATTTTATGGAAATATGAAAATGGAAAAGTAATTTGGAAATCATTCAACGGAAATAAACTATCAAAAAATGGTGAATTTGAGTCAGAAATAAATTCTGAGTTACTATCAATAAATGACACAAACAAAATTCTGCAAAAAGAAATTGAAATATTGAATGAAGACACTTATTGTAATTATGTTTTAGATGGTGCTTTTTTAGGTTACGTTTACTCAATTGATAACGAAGAAATAATCGGGAGAAATTCTATTTCCACAACAAATTGCATGCAGAACATTAATTCGAAAATTGCTAAAGATTTTAAACGAATTTTTGTTCAACTTTATAAAACTGAAAAATAAAAAACCTGCAGATAACATTGTATTGGCAAAATGCGGGGTTAAATGTATAATAGAAAGATTTGAAATATTTATCCGCCGCTGCTTTTCATATAATCTTTTTTACTAAATTAGCTTATCTGAAAAAGCATCGGCTACGCTTGGTCTGAACTTGAACATTCGTTCAAATTAAGCCCGCACTTCGCCAATACTTTTTCCGTTGTGGCGAAATCCGCTCCGCTATTTTTTTTAATTTATCCGCAAAGCGGATTTTTTATAGCTTAATTCAATCATCTTTTTTCTCAATAAAAACAAAAAACCTCTCAAAATTTGAGAGGTTTCCATTTTATAAATTTGTTAAAATTATCTGTTTTCCATAGGAACATAGTCACGTTTTGGAGCACCTTGATACACTTGTCTTGGTCTACCAATTGGGTCACCGTGAAGACGCATTTCTTTCCATTGAGAAATCCATCCTGGTAAACGTCCTAATGCGAACATTACCGTAAACATTTCTGTAGGAATTCCTAATGCTCTATAGATAATACCAGAGTAGAAATCTACGTTTGGATATAGTTTTCTTTCTACGAAGTAATCATCTTCTAGCGCTACTCTTTCTAATTGCATAGCAATGTCTAGAGCTTTGTCATGAACTCCTAGTTTGTTTAAGATATCGTCTGCAGCTTTTTTGATGATTTTAGCTCTTGGGTCAAAGTTTTTATAAACTCTATGTCCGAATCCCATTAATCTGAAGTTGTCTTCTTTATCTTTTGCTTTTTCTACATATTTAGCAACATCTCCACCGTCTTTTTCAATCATTTCTAGCATTTCGATTACTGCTTGGTTTGCACCACCGTGAAGTGGTCCCCATAATGCAGAAACTCCCGCAGAAATAGATGCAAATAAACCAGTGTGAGCAGAACCTACCATTCTTACTGTAGAAGTAGAACAGTTTTGTTCGTGGTCTGCGTGTAGAATTAATAATTTGTCTAGTGCAGCTACAACTACTGGATCAATTTCGAACTCTTCGTATGGTTTTCTGAAAGTCATTTTGTAGAAATTCTCTACATAATTTAGACTGTTATCTCCGTGGTTAAGCGGGAAACCATTGGTTTTTCTGTAAGTCCAAGCACAAAGATGAGCGAATTTAGCCAATAATAATTCTGCGGCATGGTCCATTTCTTCTTTAGATTTTACATCTACAGCTTTTGGGTTAAATGCTGTAAGCGCAGAAGTAAGAGCAGAAAGTACACCCATAGGATGCGCAGAACGTGGGAAAGCATCAAGAATTTTTTTCATTTCTTCGGCAACGAAGTTGTAATTCTTAATGTTATTCTCGAATTGTGTAAACTGAGAAGCATTTGGTAATTCACCGTGAAGCAATAAGTACATTACTTCAGAAAAATTAGATTTCTCAGCAATTTGCTCAATAGGATAACCTCTGTAGAAAAGTTCTCCCAAATCACCATCTAAGTAAGTAATATCACTTAAAGTGGCTCCTGTATTTTTATAGCCTAGGTCTAAAGTAATAAGTCCGGTTTGATCTCTCAATTTAGAAATATCAATACCTCTATCACCAATTGTGCTTTCTACGATAGGATACTCATAAGAATTTCCGTCGTAATTGAGTATAACTTTATTATCTGACATGTTTTAGAATATATTTTCAGTAAAAATACAAAAAAAAGAATTTTACCGAAAACTTTCTATTATGCAAACCTATTTATTTTTACTATATCTGTAATAAACTTGCTAAATTGATATAGTTGCTGTTTTTAAAAATAAAATTACTATGAAGAATCCACAAAAAAACCTCCTAAAGCAGGAGGTTTTTCAGATTTATGTAAATAAATTATCTTTTAATTTTAAAAGCATCTAATCCTGGGAAAATTGCATTTTCGCCTAGAGCTTCTTCGATTCTTAATAATTGGTTATACTTAGCCATTCTATCAGAACGAGAAGCAGAACCTGTTTTAATCTGACCACAGTTGCAAGCTACTGCTAAATCTGCAATTGTAGCATCTTCAGTTTCACCAGATCTGTGAGACATTACAGATGTATACTTATTATGCTGAGCCATTTGTACCGCTGCTAAAGTTTCAGATAATGAACCGATTTGGTTTACTTTAACCAAGATAGAGTTAGCTATATTTTCTTTAACTCCTCTAGAAAGTCTTTCTACGTTTGTTACAAATAAATCGTCTCCTACTAATTGTACTCTATCACCGATTTTATCAGTTAACATTTTCCAACCTTCCCAGTCGTTTTCTTGCATACCATCTTCAATAGAAATAATTGGATATTTGTTTACCAATTCTGCTAAGTAAGAAACTTGTTCGCTGCTTGTAAATTGTGCAGAATCTGGAGTTTGGAATTTTCTATAATCGTAGATTCCATCTTTATAGAATTCTGAAGAAGCACAGTCTAATGCAATCATTACATCATCACCTGGTTTGTAACCTGCTTTTTCGATTGCTTTAAGTAAAGTATCTAAAGCATCTTCAGTTCCTTTGAAAGTTGGCGCAAAACCACCTTCGTCACCTACAGCAGTAGATAAACCTCTGTCATGAAGAATAGATTTAAGATTATGGAAAATTTCAGTTCCTTTTCTCAAAGCGTGAGAGAAAGAATCTGCTTTTACTGGCATAATCATAAATTCTTGGAATGCAATTGGCGCATCTGAGTGAGAACCACCATTAATTACATTCATCATAGGCACAGGAAGTGTATTAGCATTTACACCACCAATATATTTGTAAAGAGGTTGTCTTAATTCAGCAGCAGCAGCTTTAGCAGCAGCTAAAGAAACTCCTAAAATAGCATTAGCACCTAAATTTCCTTTGTTGTTTGTACCATCTAAATCAATCATAATTTGATCGATAAGATTTTGGTCAAAAACTGGAAGACCTACTAATTCTGGAGCGATTACTTCTTTTACATTTTCTACGGCCTTCAATACGCCTTTCCCCATATATTCTGAACCGCCATCGCGCAATTCTACTGCTTCGTGTTCTCCGGTAGAAGCACCAGAAGGAACAGCTGCACGTCCCATTGCACCGCTTTCGGTAAATACATCAACTTCTACAGTTGGATTTCCTCTAGAATCCAAAATTTGTCTTGCTTCAATAAATGAAATGTAACTCATATTATTCTATTTTAAAGTTTCTATTGTAGGGCTTATCTTTCAAAAAAAATGAAGACCAGCTCTTTTCTTATTTTTTGCATTGCAAATTTACGCATAATTTAGCAATGTAAGTTTATGATTTTTGTAGGGTATTTTTTGTATTTTTAAAACATAAAATCCTTAAAATTTTATTTAAAGATAATTATTAATTTTTAAAAAAATGCAATGAAAAAATCTTTTAACTATATCTTAATATTAGGCTTCATCGGCATTATCAGCTGTGATAAGGAAAACAAAACCGCTATAGAAAAGGAAGTAAAAGTAGTCAAAACAATAGATGCTAATGGAGTAAGCAAAACAGATTCTATAATTTTAGAAAAAACCAATTTGGAGGGCAAGATTACCAAAACCGAAAATAAAATTGAAAAAAAGGAGTACGTTTATCGTGCTTTTGATGGTACAGAAGCCAGTGTAACTTTTACTAAGGGAACTAAGGAAGGTAACTTTATACTTATTGAAAGAAATAAACTCAAGATAGAATTACCTCAAATAGAAAGTGATATTTATGAAAAAGATGGTATAAAGGCAATATCTAAAGGAGATTTACTAACCATTACCCAAAACGGACAAATTTTCGAGTTAAATCGTAAAAAATAAGCATAAAAAAACCATTCAGAAATCTGAATGGTTTTTTATTTATAGAAATTCTGAGTATTATTCTTCAGTTTTTTCTTCAGTAGCTTCAGATTTTGGCTCTTCTACTACAGCAGTTTCTTCTACAACTGGAGCAGCTACTACAGCAGCAGCTTCTTTCTTAGTAGATCTTCTGCTTCTTCTAGTTGCTTTTTTCTCTTCAGCATTAGGATTGTAAAGTTCATTGAAATCTACAAGCTCTATTAATGCAGTATCTGCAGCATCACCAGGTCTGAAACCAGTCTTGATGATTCTAGTATAACCACCATTTCTGGCAGCAATTTTAGGAGCTACAGTTCTGAAAAGTTCTGCAACTGCTTCTTTACTTTGTAAGTAAGAGAAAGCAATTCTTCTGTTGTGCGTAGTATCTTCTTTAGCTTTAGTTAAAATAGGTTCTACGTATACTCTTAAAGCTTTAGCTTTAGCAACAGTAGTATTTATTCTTTTATGTTCAATTAGTGAGCATGCCATGTTAGAAAGCAAAGCGCTTCTGTGAGAGGCTGTTCTACCTAAGTGATTGAATTTTTTTCCGTGTCTCATTGTTAAGGATTATTTATCAGCGTCTAACTTATATTTTGCAACATCAAACCCGAAGTTTAGTCCTTTTGAGTGAACAAGTTCTTCAAGTTCTGTCAATGATTTCTTACCGAAATTTCTGAATTTCATCAAATCAGACTTACTATAAGAAACTAATTCACCTAGAGTTTCTACTTCAGCTGCTTTTAGACAGTTAAGAGCTCTCACAGAAAGATCCATATCTGCTAATTTAGACTTAAGTAATTGTCTTGTGTGAAGGGTTTCTTCATCGTATTGGATTGATGCTTTTACAGCTTCAGTTTCTAGAGTAATTCTCTCATCAGAGAATAACATGAAGTGATAAATTAATATCTTAGAAGCTTCAGTTAAAGCATTTTGAGGGGTGATAGAACCATCCGTCTCAATGTCTAATACTAGTTTTTCGTAGTCTGTTTTTTGCTCTACACGATAGTTTTCAATGCTATATTGAACTTTCTTAATAGGAGTAAAGATAGAGTCAATTGCAATCGTTCCTATAGGTGCATTGTTAGATTTGTTTTGTTCTGAAGGAACATAACC
Organism: uncultured Cloacibacterium sp.; assembly: GCA_964530915.1. Classification (GTDB taxonomy): domain Bacteria; phylum Bacteroidota; class Bacteroidia; order Flavobacteriales; family Weeksellaceae; genus Cloacibacterium. The sequence continues at coordinate 5,685 of CAZHCK010000017.1, forward strand.
TCTTCCTTTGTCGATGTTGAAATTCATTTCGAAAGACACCTCTTTTGTCAAGTTGCAGATTACTAAGTCTGGATTAAGTACCTCGAAGTTATTCATCGAGCTAGCAAAATCACCTGCAGTGATCACTTCTTTACCAGAAATTTTCACACTTACTTGTTCTGCTGATGCGTTTTCTACTTTTGCTTTAAGTCTTAATTGCTTAAGGTTAAGGATGATTTCAGTAACATCTTCTATTACACCTGGAATTGTTGAAAATTCGTGCTCTACTCCTTCTATTTTGATAGATGTGATAGCATATCCTTCTAGAGAAGAAAGTAAAACTCTTCTCAAAGCATTACCGATAGTAAGTCCGAATCCTGGCTCTAATGGTCTAAATTCGAATTGACCTTTGAAATCCGTAGAATTAAGTAGAATTACTTTGTCGGGTTTTATGAATTGTAAAATTGCCATAATATTGGGTTGAGCAAAAATTTGATTAAAATTATTTAGAGTATAATTCGACGATTAGCTGTTCTTTGATATCTTCAGGAATCTGAATTCTTTCAGGAGCTGAGATAAAAGTACCTTCTTTCTTTTCGTCGTTAAATTGTAACCATTCATAAGATGATTTAGAAGCTAATGAATCAGCAATTACTTCTAGAGATTTAGATTTTTCTCTAATAGCGATTACGTCACCTGCTTTTAATAAATATGAAGGGATGTTTACAATTTCTCCGTTTACTGTTACGTGTCTGTGAGAAACTAACTGTCTAGCACCAGCTCTGGTTTTAGAAAAACCTAATCTGTATACTACGTTATCTAATCTAGATTCACATAATTGTAAAAGAACCTCACCTGTAACGCCTTTGCTTCTGTGCGCTTTATCGAAAAGGTTTGCAAATTGTCTTTCTAAGATACCATAAGTATATTTAGCTTTTTGTTTTTCAGCTAACTGTACAGCATATTCAGATTTTTTAGCACCTCTTCTTTTGTTAGGTCCGTGTTGTCCTGGTGGTTGATTTTTTCTTTTTTCGAAACTTTTATCGTCTCCGTAAATTGCAGCACCAAATTTACGTGCAATTTTAGTTTTTGGTCCAATATATCTTGCCATAGGTTAAATTTCTAAAAATTAAACTCTTCTTCTTTTAGGTGGTCTACATCCATTGTGTGGCATAGGAGTCACGTCAATGATTTCTGAAACTTCAATTCCTGAATTGTGAATAGATCTGATAGCAGATTCTCTACCTGCACCTGGACCTTTCACAAACACCTTTACTCTTCTTAAACCAGCTTCATAAGCTACTGAAGAGCAATTTTCTGCAGCCATTTGAGCTGCGAATGGAGTATTCTTTTTAGAACCTCTGAATCCCATTTTACCGGCAGAAGACCAAGAAATTACTTCTCCGTTTTTGTTTGTCAAAGAAATAATAATATTATTGAAAGAAGCTTGGATATGTGCTTCACCTATCGCTTCTACTTTTACTTTTCTTTTTTTAACTACTTTAGTTTGTTTTGCCATAATTCTAATCTAAAGATTATTTACTTGCTTTTTTCTTGTTAGCAACTGTTTTTCTCTTTCCTTTACGGGTTCTAGAATTGTTTTTCGTTCTTTGGCCTCTTAAAGGTAATCCCAGTCTGTGACGTATTCCTCGTTGGCAACCTATGTCCATCAATCTCTTGATGTTCAATTGCACTTCAGAACGTAATTCACCTTCTACTTTAATGTTTTCAGTGATGTAATTTCTGATTGCAGCCAATTCATCGTCATTCCATTCGTTGACTTTCTTGTCTTCGCTGATACCGGCATTTTTAAGGATTTCAGAAGCTGTGCTTCTACCAATTCCGTAAATGTAAGTTAAACCGATAACGCCTCTTTTGTTTTTTGGTAAATCAATACCTGAAATTCTCGCCATAATTTAATTTTAGCCTTGTCTTTGTTTAAATTTTGGGTTCTTCTTGTTAATAATGTACAATCTGCCTTTTCTTCTTACGATTTTGCAATCTGCACTTCTTTTTTTAATTGATGCTCTAACTTTCATTAGTATTTAATTTAATATCTAAATGTTATTCTTCCTTTTGATAAATCATAAGGAGAGAGTTCTAATTTTACCTTGTCTCCTGGTAAAAGTTTTATGTAATGCATTCTCATTTTCCCTGAAATATGAGCGATGAGAACATGCCCATTTTCCAGTTCCACACGGAACATGGCGTTAGATAGTGCTTCCACTATAACGCCATCTTGTTCTATATGTTTTTGTTTTGCCATAGATGTTTTTTATAAGTTTGATGTTCTAGATAATTTAGATTGCATCAATCCATCATAGTGATGGTTCAACAAATACGTATTGATTTGCTGAACTGTATCTAAAATTACTCCTACCATGATCAATAAAGAAGTTCCTCCGAAAAAATGAGAGAATCCTTCAGTCTGAACAAAGCCTCCATGCACTAAAGCTGGAAGGATTGCAAAGATAGATAAAAAAAACGCACCTGGCAAGGTTATTTTAGATAAAATATCATCTAAGTAATTTGCAGTCTCTTGTCCTGGTCTTACTTTTGGTATTAAACCTCCATTTCTCTTTAAATCATCTGCCATTTGATTCACTGGAATAGTGATGGCTGTATAGAAGTAAGAGAAGATGATAATTAAAATTACTAATAATACATTATACTGCCAGCTGAATGGATTTTTGAATCCTGCTAAGAAAGTATTGGTATCATCGAATTTAGTTAACAAACCTGGAACAAACATTAATGCTTGTGCGAAAATTAGTGGCATTACTCCAGATGCATTTACTTTTAGAGGAATCCATTGTCTTGCTCCTTGTAATAAATTTCTGTTTGCACCACCTGTTGCGTGAGCTCTACTTACATACTGAATAGGAATTTTTCTTACAGCAACTGAAAGTACAATTGCTAATAAGATTACTACCAACCAGAATAAAACTTCGATTAGAATCATGATGCTTCCTAAACCTCCATTTCCTGTTTGAGTAGTAAATTCTTGTAAAAATGCAGTCGGTAAACCTGCTAGAATCCCTACCATGATTAAGATAGAAATCCCGTTACCAATGCCTTTATCTGTAATTTTTTCTCCTAACCACATTGCAAAGATAGAACCTGCAACTAATATCACTACACTTGGAACATAAAATGCAATAGATTGCGGATCAATATAATACGCAGATCTAAATTGTTCGTAAGGTAAAAAAACCTGTGTAATAGTACCTAGGTAAAATGGTGCTTGTACGAGACAAACACCTATTGTTAACCATCTTGTAATTTGATTTAAGGTTTTTCTACCACTTTCACCATCTTTCTGAAGTTTCTGTAAATAAGGAATTGCCATTCCCATAAGCTGCACAATAATAGATGCTGAAATGTACGGCATGATTCCTAAAGCCATGATTGAAGCATGACTGAAAGCTCCTCCAGTAAATGATGATAATAGACCTAATAGACCTGCAGCTTGTTTACCGCCACCTTGTTTTTGAAAATGATCTAATAAATTTCCTACTTCTGCCATGTTAATAGCTGGTAGAGAAATATAAGAAGCAAATCTATATACTAGAATCAAAGAAAGAGTGACAATAATCTTGTCCCTCAATTCTTGTAAACTCCAGATGTTTTTAAGTGTTTGAATAAAACCTTTCATTTGTTTTTATTAAAGAGTGATCGCTTTACCTCCTGCTTTAGAGATTGCCTCTTCAGCAGATTTAGTGAATTTGTTAGCAGAAATAGAAACAGAAGATTTAAGTTCTCCTCTACCCATAATTTTCACTAATTCATTTTTAGAAGATAAACCATTTTCTACCAATACTTCTTTAGTAACTTCAGAAAGATTTTTAGCGTCTACTAATGCTTGAATAGTATCTAGATTAATAGCTCTGTATTCTTTTCTGTTAATGTTATTAAATCCGAATTTTGGTAATCTTCTTTGTAAAGGCATCTGACCACCTTCAAAACCTATTTTCTGTGAGTAACCAGCTCTTGATTTTTGACCTTTGTGACCTTTTGTAGATGTACCACCTTTGCCACTACCTTGTCCTCTACCTACTCTTTTTGAATTATGAGTAGCTCCAGATGCTGGTTGAATATTATTTAAATTCATTTTGTTAAAATTTAATTAGTTTTCCTGTACTTCTACTAAATGTCTCACTGCAGCTACCATACCTAAGATAGATGGAGTAGCTTCGTGTTCTACAACTTGGTTTAATTTTTTAAGACCAAGAGCTACTAAAGTATCTTTTTGTACTTTAGGTCTTTTGATAGCACTTCTTACTTGTTTGATTTTAATTGTTGCCATGATATAAAAAATTAACCGTTAAACACTTTAGTTAAAGAAATTCCTCTCATTCTTGCAATTTCTTCTGGTCTTCTGATATCTAACAATGCTTTGAAAGTTGCCTTTACCACATTGTGAGGGTTAGAAGAACCTTTAGATTTTGAAAGTACATCATGTACCCCTGCAGATTCTAGCACCGCTCTTACCGCACCTCCTGCGATTAATCCTGTACCGTGAGAAGCTGGTCTTAAGAAGATATCAGCACCACCGTATCTAGCAGAAGTTTGGTGAGGGATTGTATGATTCATTACAGGAACTTTCACTAAATTTTTCTTAGCATCTTCTACTGCTTTAGCAATAGCAGAAGCAACTTCTTTAGATTTACCTAAACCGAAACCGATTACACCGTCTTCATTACCTACTACTACGATTGCAGAAAATCCGAAAGCTCTACCTCCTTTGGTTACTTTAGTTACTCTGTTTACGGCAACTAGACGATCTTTAAGTTCTAGACCACCTGGTTTTACTCTTTCTATATTATCTAATCCTAACATAATTTTTTAATTTTTAAAATTTCAAACCACCTTCTCTAGCACCGTCTGCAAGAGCTTTTACTCTACCGTGATATACGAAACCGTTTCTATCAAAAACTACTTTTTCAAATCCAGCAGCTAAAGCTTTTTCAGCAATTTTCTTACCTACTGCAGTTGCAACTTCAGTTTTAGTTCCATTAGCATCTACTCCTTTCTCTCTAGAAGAAGCAGCTACTAAAGTTTTACCTTCTTTATCGTCAATTAATTGAGCGTAGATTTCTTTGTTACTCTTGTAAACAGAAAGTCTTGGCGCTGAAGAAGTTCCAGAGATTTTGCCTCTTACTCTTCTTTTAATTCTATCTCTTTTTTGTACTTTTGTTAATGCCATTGTCTTAATTTTTAAGCAGATTTACCAGCTTTACGTCTAATTATTTCACCAACGAATTTCACACCTTTACCTTTGTATGGTTCTGGTTTTCTGAATGAGCGAATTTTAGCAGCCACCATTCCCAATAATTGTTTGTCATAAGAAGACAAAGTGATGATTGGGTTTTTACCTTTTTCTGTTAAAGTATCTACTGTGATTTCTTTTGGAAGATCTAGTACGATACCGTGAGAGAAACCTAGAGCTAATTCTAGTTTTTGACCAGAGTGAGATGCTCTATAACCTACCCCTACTAATTCTAATTTTTTGGTGAAACCTTCAGAGGTTCCTACCACCATATTATAGATTAACGCTCTATAAAGACCGTGTAATGCTTTATGATTTTTAGCTTCAGATGGTCTGTTTACAGTGATTTTACCATCTTCTTGCTCAAGAGTAATTCCGCCTGTAATTTCTTGAGAAAGTTCTCCTTTAGGACCTTTCACAGTTACTACATTATCGTTTACAGTAACTGTAACACCTGCAGGAATTTCTATAATTGATTTACCAATTCTTGACATTTCTTCCTAATTTTTACAATTAATAAACATAGCAGATTACTTCGCCACCTACTTTTTCTTCTCTGGCTTTCTTATCAGTCATTACTCCCTTAGAAGTAGAGATGATAGCTACACCTAAACCGTTTAATACTCTTGGTAATTCTTCTGTACCAGCGTATTTTCTCAAACCTGGTCTAGAAGCTCTTTGGATAGACTTAATAGCCGGTTTGTTAGTTTGCTTATCATATTTCAAAGCGATTTTGATAGTCCCTTGAACAGCGTTATCTTCAAACTTGTAGTTTAAGATGTAACCTTGATCAAATAAGATTTTCGTAATCTCCTTTTTGATTTTTGATGCAGGAATTTCCACCACTTTGTGGCCTGCGCTTTGTGCGTTCCTTACTCTAGTTAGGAAATCTGAAATTGGATCTGTTACCATTTTTTTATTTTAAATTATTATTGGTGAATGATATTCAGTATTGCAGATGGCTTTTAATTTTGAGGCTAAAAGCCATAAGCAACTTAAATATCTTGATTAAAAACTAATTGTTACCAACTTGCTTTTTTAACTCCCGGGATAAGACCATTGTTAGCCATTTCTCTGAAAGTAACTCTCGAAATACCGAAAGTTCTCATATAACCTCTTGGTCTTCCTGTTAATTTACATCTGTTGTGTAATCTTACAGGAGAAGCGTTTTTAGGTAATTTCTGAAGTGCTTCATAATCACCTGCTTCTTTTAGGGCAGCTCTTTTAGCAGCATATTTAGCAACTAGTGCTTCTCTTTTGCGCTCACGCGCTTTCATTGATTCTTTTGCCATTTCTTAGTTCTTTTTAAACGGTAAACCGAAATGAGTTAATAATGCTTTTGCTTCTTTGTCAGTTTTAGCAGTAGTAACGAAAGTGATGTCCATCCCTTGGATTTTTTTCACTTTGTCGATCACGATTTCTGGGAAGATAATTTGCTCAGTAATCCCTAAGTTGTAATTACCTCTACCATCGAAACCATCGGCTTTGATACCGTTAAAATCTCTAATTCTTGGTAAAGCAGATGAAGTAAGTCTATCTAAAAATTCGTACATTTTTTCTGCTCTAAGCGTTACTCTTGCACCAACTGGCATACCTTTCCTTAATTTGAAAGCTGCCTCGTCTTTTTTAGATAAAGTTCCTACTGCTTTTTGACCAGTGATAGCTGTAAGTTCTTCTACTGCATAGTCTACGATTTTTTTGTCTGCAGTTGCAGCACCTAAACCTTGAGACACAACAATTTTTTCTAATTTAGGTACTTGCATGATAGATTTGTACCCAAATTCTTCCATCATTGCTGGAACAATTTTTTCTGTATATAATTTTTTGGGTCTTGCTACGTATTCCATAATTAGATTTCTTTACCTGTTGTTTTAGCAATTCTTACTTTTTTATCACCTTCTACTTTATACGCTACTTTTGTAGCTTTTCCGTTTGCATCTACTAGAGATACGTTAGAAATATTAATAGATGCTTCTTTTTCTACGATTCCGCCTTGAGGATTAGATGCAGATGGTTTTACGTGTTTTTTAACAACGTTTACACCTGCTACGATAACTCTAGCATCAGCGTTTTCTTTTCTAATCACTTCTAGAACTTCACCTTTACTACCTTTGTTTTTACCAGTAGTAACGATTACGTTATCTCCTCTTTTTATTTTAACTTTTGCCATTTTTTCTAAAATTTTTAAAATTATAATACTTCAGGAGCTAATGAAATGATTTTCATATATTCTTTGTCTCTCAATTCACGAGCAACTGGTCCGAAAACACGAGTTCCTCTCATTTCTCCAGCAGCGTTTAGAAGAACGCAAGCATTGTCGTCAAATTTGATGTAAGATCCATCTTTTCTTCTAACTGCTTTTTTTGTTCTTACGATAACTGCTTTAGATACTTGTCCTTTTTTTGCATTTCCTGATGGAGTAGAATCTTTGATAGTAACTACGATTTTATCACCTACAGAAGCATATCTTCTTCTAGTTCCACCTAGAACTCTGATTACTAGTACTTCTTTTGCACCAGTGTTATCAGCAACTTTTAATCTTGATTCGGTTTGTAACATTACTTAGCTCTTTCAATTATACTTACTAATCTCCATCTTTTATTTTTACTCAAAGGTCTAGTTTCTTGGATTAGAACTTTATCCCCTTCGTTGCACTCATTGTTTTCATCGTGAGCGGTATATTTTTTCGTCTTTAATACGAATTTACCGTACATTGGATGTTTCATTCTCATCGTTTCACTAACTACAATGGTTTTTTCCATTTTATTGCTAGAAACGATTCCGATTCTTTCTTTTCTTAAATTTCTTTCCATGATAAAATGAAATTATTGTTTGTTAGTTAACTCAGTTTCAAGTCTTGCGATTGTTCTTCTTAAATCTCTGATTTGAATAGGATTTTCAATCGGGCTAATTCTGTGCGCTAATTTCGTTTTAGTGTAATCAGCTTTAAGAGCAGCTAATTGATTTTTAATATCTCCTGCGCTTAGATTTTTGATGTCAGCTTTTTTCATTTTTCAAAGATTATTGAGGTTGAACAAAATCGTTAGCTACTACAAATTTGGTAACTATTGGAAGTTTCTGAGCTGCAAGTCTTAACGCCTCTTTAGCTATTTCATAAGGAACTCCACCTACTTCAAACATAATTTTACCAGGTTTTACTACAGCTACCCAATATTCTACAGCACCTTTACCTTTACCCATCCTTACTTCGGCTGGTTTTTTAGTAATAGGCTTATCTGGGAATATTTTAATCCATAGTTGACCTTCTCTTTTCATATATCTTGTAGCAGCGATACGCGCAGCTTCAATTTGTCTTGCAGTGATCCAAGCACCGTCTATAGCTTTAATTCCGAAAGTTCCATACGCTAATTGAGATCCTCTTTGCGCATTTCCCTTCATTTTCATTTTATGAACACGACGGAATTTCGTTCTTTTTGGTTGTAACATGTTTTCTAATTTAGATTTTAGATTTCAGATTTTAGATTTTAGATTTTAAAAAAGTAACGGTAATTTAAAAAACAAAATTTCAATCTAAAATTTTAATTATTTTCTGTCTCTTTTTTTACCAGCTGGTGCTTTTTTCTGTTGACCAACAAGTGGAGATAATTCTCTCTTGCCGTACACTTCGCCTTTCATGATCCAAACTTTCACTCCTAGCTTACCGTACTGAGTAAGTGCTTCACCAATGTGATAATCGATATCTGCTCTGAAAGTAGACAATGGGATTCTTCCTTCTTTGAAAGACTCGCTTCTTGCCATTTCAGCTCCGTTTAATCTACCAGAGATTTGAACTTTGATACCTTCTGCACCCATTCTCATAGTGCTGGTCATAGCCATTTTAACAGCTCTTCTGTAAGAGATTCTGTTTTCAATCTGTTTTGCAATACTTTCTGCAACTAGAATTGCGTCTAGTTCTGGTCTTTTGATTTCGAAGATATTGATTTGGATATCTTTATCAGTTATCTTTTTCAATTCTTCTTTTAATTTATCAACTTCTTGACCACCTTTACCGATGATAAGACCTGGTCTTGCAGTAGTGATTGTTACTGTTACTAATTTTAGGGTTCTCTCGATGTAGATTCTAGAGATACCACCTTTAGATAATCTAGCTTCAAGGTATCTTCTGATTTTGTAGTCTTCTGCGATTCTGTCTCCATAATCGTTTCCACCAAACCAGTTAGAATCCCATCCTCTGATGATTCCTAATCTATTACCAATTGGATTTGTCTTCTGTCCCATACCTTTGATTATTGATTATCTTGTTTGTTACCTAATACTAATGTTACGTGATTAGATCTTTTTCTAATTCTGTAACCTCTACCTTGTGGTGCAGGTCTTAATCTCTTAAGTTGTCTTGCACTATCCACATAAATTTCTTTTACAAAAAGATTAGCAGCTTCTATGTCAGCACCTTCGTTTTTAGATTGCCAGTTAGCAATAGCCGAAAGTAAAAGTTTTTCTAACTTGTTAGAAGCATCTTTTTTAGAATATTTAAGGATATATAGGGCTTTATCTACGTTTTCTCCACGGATGATATCAGCAACGAGTCTCATTTTTCTTGGAGAAGACGGACAATTGTTTAATGAAGCTTTTACAACGTCTTTGTTAGCTTCTTTTCTTGCGATTGCGCTATCTTGTTTTCTTGATCCCATGATTATCTGCTACCTTTATTTTTGTTACCAGAGTGTCCTCTGAAAGATCTCGTTGGAGAAAATTCGCCTAACTTATGTCCTACCATGTTTTCAGTTACATAAACTGGGATAAAAGATTTCCCGTTGTGTACTGCGATAGTTTGACCTACCATGTCTGGAGAAATCATTGATGCTCTAGACCATGTTTTGATAACTGTCTTCTTATTTTGTTCTATGTTTGCCTGAACCTTCTTTTCTAAATGATGTGCGATGAAAGGTCCTTTCTTAAGTGATCTTGCCATAATTATTTTCTTTTAGATACGATGTAACGGTTAGACACTTTGTTTTTCTTTCTAGTCTTGTAACCTTTAGCTGGTTTACCGTTTCTAGATCTTGGGTGACCACCAGAAGATCTACCTTCACCACCTCCCATTGGGTGATCTACAGGGTTCATAGCTACAGCTCTTGTTCTTGGTCTCTTACCTAACCATCTGCTTCTACCTGCTTTACCAGAAACGGTAAGTTGGTGATCTGAGTTAGATACTGAGCCAATCATAGCCATACATTCTACTAAAATCATTCTAGATTCTCCTGAAGGCAATTTAATGATTGCATATTTACCATCTCTAGAAGTTAATTGCGCAGAAGAACCTGCACTTCTAGCAAGGATTGCACCTTGTCCTGGTCTTAGTTCGATGCAAGAGATCACAGTACCTAATGGTATGTTTTTCAATTTCATTGCATTTCCTACTTCAGGTTCTACATTATCTCCAGAAACTACAGTTTGACCTACTTTAATACCGTTTGGAGCAACGATGTATCTCTTTTCTCCATCAGTGTATTCTACTAAAGCGATAAACGCAGTTCTGTTTGGATCATACTCCACAGATAAAACAGTAGCAGCTACATCAAACTTATTTCTTTTGAAATCGATGATTCTGTACTTTTTCTTGTGTCCACCTCCGGTATAACGCATGGTCATTTTACCAGTGTTATTTCTACCTCCTTTTTTAGAAAGTCCTACAGTTAGAGACTTCTCAGGTTTGTTGGTAGTAATTTCTTCAAAATTGTTTACAATTCTGAATCTCTGTCCTGGGGTGATAGGTTTTAATTTTCTAACAGACATTACTATTAATTATATAAAAATTATTAATTTGTTGCAAAAATATCAATGGTTTCACCTTCTACAAGTTGAACCAAAGCTTTCTTCAATTTATTGGTTTTACCAACTTGAAGTCCTTTTTTAGTGTATTTCGCAGAAACTTTAGGAGCATAAATCATTGTTCTTACGTCTTCTACCTTTACACTATAAGCAGCTTCTACAGCTTGTTTGATTTGGATTTTATTAGCTTTAGTATCTACTAAAAACGTATAAACTCCGCTCAATTCTGATTGGCCGTTTGCTTTTTCTGAAATGATTGGTTTAATGATAACTGACATGACTTATTTTCTTAAATTTTCTTGAAATTTTTCTACAGCACCTTCGAAGAATACTACTTCACCAGCATTAACTAAGTCATAAGAAGAAATCTCATTATAAGTTAAAACTTTTACTTTCGGTAAGTTTCTTGAAGATAAATATACGTTCTTGTTTGTTTCAGCAAGCACGAATAATGCTTTTTTGCCTTCCAAACCTAATGCATTAAATACATTGATGAAATCTTTAGTTTTAGGAGCAGCAAATGTTACTTCTTCTAATACTTTAATAGAGTTTTCTCTCATTTTTTGAGAAAGAACAGATTTCTTAGCTAATCTTTTTAATGCTTTATTTAATTTGAATCTGTAATCTCTTGGCTTAGGACCGAATACTCTACCCCCACCTTTGAAAGTTGGAGATTTAATATCACCGTATCTAGCCGAACCAGATCCTTTTTGTTTTTTAAGTTTTCTAGTAGAAGCAGTAATTTCGCTTCTTTCTTTAGACTTATGAGTTCCTTGTCTTTGAGCAGCAAGGTATTGTTTCACTTCTAAGTAAACCGCGTGCTGATTTGGCTCAATTCCGAAGATAGCTTCGTCTAGTTGCACTTTTCTTCCGGTTTCTTTTCCTGATGTATTTAATACTACTAGTTCCATTTCTTGATAATTACATAAGAATTTTTAGCTCCCGGAACAGCACCTTTTACTACTAAAAGATTTTGTTCTGTATCTACTTTTAACACTTGAAGGTTTTGAACAGTTACCTGTTTTCCTCCCATTCTACCAGCCATTCTAAGTCCTTTGAAAACTCTAGAAGGGTCAGAACCTGCACCGATTGAACCTGGAGCTCTTAATCTGTTGTGCTGACCGTGGGTAGCTTGCATTACACCACCAAAGTTATGTCTTTTAACAACCCCTTGGAAACCTTTACCTTTAGAAGTACCTGTTACGTCTACATATTCACCTTCGTTGAACATGTCTACGATTATTTGATCTCCTACTTTCACTTCGTGTTCGAATTCATTTCTGAATTCCACGATTTTCGCCTTTGGCGTAGAACCAGCCTTTTTGAAATGACCAGCTAACGCTTTAGATACGTTCTTCTCACTCTTGTCATCGAAACCTAGTTGCACCGCTTTGTAACCGTCAACTTCTTCGGTTCTGACCTGTAAAACCGCGCATGGACCAGCTTGAATAACTGTACAAGGAATGTTTTTTCCTTCTTCGTTAAACAAAGATGTCATACCGATTTTTTTACCAATAATACCTGACATTATTAATATATTATACTTAAATTGTTTATTATAACTCCCTATTTTAGAGGAATTTAGTAATATCTACGTCTGAAATAGGCATACTTCTTCCCTAAAATGAGTGTGCAAATGTAAGAATATTTTTCGAACTGACAAACAGTAAGTTAAAATTATTTTCTATTTTAATTCATTCATGTTCAGCCACTCGTGAAACCATAAACTGATATTTATTCTATCATAAAGATTAATTAAAATATGATGTTTGTAATTAGGAAACGGAAGTCCTTTTAATGCTTATATTTTTGCTATAAATTTAAAATAGCTGTCAAATCGCATGTTTTTCGACACTTAATTTACTTTCATAACCGTTTTGAAAGCCGTATTTTTGCAAAATAAATTTAATCCTTTCTAAAAATGAATCATTCAGTATACGTAATCACCTCTTCTGCACAAAGCGGAAAATCTATTGTAAGTCTTGGATTAATGCAAATGCTGAAACGCACCACTCCTAATGTGGCGTTTTTTAAGCCTCTTATCGAAAACAAAAATGTAGTAGACAATCATATAGATACTATTTTATCTCACTTTAATGTTAACATGAATTATGAGGATGCTTACTCATATTCTAGAAGTGAGTTTACCGAACATCAAAATCAAGGAAAAATCAATGAGGTTTATGATACCATCATCGAAAAATATAAAAATTTAGAAAATGAATTTGATTTTGTATTGGTAGAAGGAAGTGATTTTACAGAAGAAGGTTCTGTTTTCGAAATAGATTTCAATGGTTCTATTGCAAAGAATTTAGGAATCCCAGTTTTATTAGTTGTAAAAGACAGTTTCGAAACCGTTCCTGAATTGGTAAATAATGTGATTGCAGAAGTCAATTCATTTTTAGAAAAAGACGTTAATATAATAGGAGTAATTGTTAATCGTTGCGAAAAAGAACAAAGCGAAGTACAAAAACTCATCAACAAAGAAATTAAAAAAGGGATTTTCGTAGCCGTTATTCCAAACAATACAGAATTAGGAAAACCATCTATCCGCGAAATCATCAATCATATTAGAGGACATGTTTTATTCGGGAAAGAAAAACTAGACAACATTGCGAAAACTACAGTTATTGGAGCAATGCAATTAGCGAATTTTTTACCGAGAATTACACCAGACAGCCTTTGTATTATGCCAGGAGACAGAAGCGACCTGATTGTAGGAACGTCTTTGGCGAATATTTCACCGAAATATCCTAATATTTCAGGTATTGTTTTAACTGGTGGTTTCACGCCAGAAAGATCTATTATCAAATTAATGCTCGACAATCAAAAACCTATTCCGATTATCACCACTAATTTGGGAACTTTTGAAGCAGCATCTGTAATTTCTAGAATTAAACCGAAAATTTACGCCGAAAATAAATCAAAAATAAAATTAAGTATTGACTTGTTTGAAAGTTCTGTAGACGTAGAAGAACTTAATACTAAAATAAACTCTGTGAAAACAGAAAGTCTCACCCCGAGAATGTTCCAATACAATCTCTTGAGCAATGCTAAAAAAATTCAAAAGCACATTGTTTTACCAGAGGGCAATGACGATAGAATTCTAACCGCTGCATCTCAAATTGCAGAAGACAAAGTGGCAAAAATTACCATTTTAGGCGACCCAGAAAAAGTAAAATCTAGAGTAGCGCAACTCGGATTAAACTGGGACGAAAGTAGAATTTCTATCGTAGACCCTCACAACAGTGAATTCTACGAAGATTACGCAAACACATTATACGAATTAAGAAAATCAAAAGGTTTAGAATTGACTTCGGCGCAAGATTTAATGTTAGATGCTTCTTACTTTGGCACCATGATGGTACACAAAGGTCATGCAGACGGAATGGTTTCTGGAGCGGTAAATACTACAGCTCACACCATTAAGCCAGCTTTACAATTTGTGAAAACAAAACCTGGCTTCAATACCGTTTCTTCAGTATTTTTCATGTTACTAGATGATAGAGTTTTAGTATATGGAGATTGTGCAATTGTACCAAACCCTAATCCAGAACAATTAGCTGAAATCGCGATTTCTTCTGCAGATTCTGCCAAAACATTTGGTATAGAAACGCCTAAAGTAGCAATGCTTTCTTATTCTTCTGGAACATCTGGAAGTGGTGAAGAAGTAGAAAAAGTGAGAAAAGCTACAGAAATTGTAAAATCTCTACGTCCTGATATTTTAGTAGAAGGACCTATTCAATATGACGCTGCGGTAGACCCAATCGTTGGTAAAAGCAAATTGCCAAACTCACCAGTTGCAGGACAAGCCAATGTTCTTATTTTCCCAGATTTAAATACAGGAAACAATACTTATAAAGCGGTGCAAAGAGAAACTGGCGCATTAGCAGTTGGACCAATGTTACAAGGTCTAAACAAACCGATTAACGATTTAAGTCGTGGCGCTACTATTGAAGATATTTACAACACCGTAATTATTACCGCTATTCAATCTACCAACAATTAATTTTTCAAACTTCAAAAAATAAAAATCATTACATGAACATATTAGTTATTAATGCAGGAAGCTCATCTCTGAAATACCAAATCATCAATATTCTTTCTCAACAAGTTTTGGCTAAAGGTTTAGCAGAACGTATCGGAATTGAAGGTGGTAGAATCAAACATCAATATGCAAAAGATGATGGCTTCGGCGAATATATTTTAGAAGAAAATTTACCAGAACATGCTACAGCTTTCGAAGCGATTACCGGTTTATTAACTCATCCAGATTTTGGAGTTATCGAAAATCCAGAAAGCATCAAAGCAATTGGTCACAGAGTAGTTCACGGTGGCGAAAAATTCACAAAAACGCAAATCATTACTCCAGAAGTGAAAGAAGCCATAAAATCTTTGATTCCATTAGCCCCACTTCATAATCCGGCAAACTTAATTGGGATAGAAGCTTCTGAAAAATTCTTTCCAAATGCTGTTCAGGTAGCAGTTTTTGACACAGCTTTTTTCGCTACACTTCCAGAACACGCTTATCGATATGCTATTCCTAAAAAATTCTATACAGATAATAGCATTAGAGTGTATGGTTTCCATGGAACAAGCCACAAATTTGTGTATAATGAAGCCAAAAAAATTCTAAAAAATGACCACTTGAAAGCCATTACTATTCACTTAGGAAACGGTGCAAGCATGGCTGCAGTAAATGAAAACGGAGAAAGCATAGATACTACACTAGGTTTCGGTCCACTTTGCGGATTGGTGATGGGAACCAGAAGTGGCGACATAGATCCTTCTGTAATTTTTTACATGGTAGAAGAATTAGGTTTTTCTTTACAAGAGGTGAAAAACATATTGAATAAGGAAAGTGGAATGCTAGGTTTAGGAGGAAGCAGCGATGCAAGAGATATTAACGAAAAATGCGAACAAGGCGATGCTGATGCAAAATTGACTTTAGAATTATACACTTACAGAATTAAAAAATACATCGGTTCTTATTTTGCAGCGCTGAATGGTATTGACACGATTATTTTCACGGCTGGTTTAGGAGAAAATGATGCTGTGGTAAGAAGTTGGTCTTGTAAAAATTTAGAAGCTCTAGGCATAAAACTAGACGAAGAAGCGAATGTGAAATTTAATCACACCAAAGTTCCTGTAGAAATTCAAGCGCCAGAAAGCAAAGTAAAAATTCTGATTATTCCTACAAACGAAGAATTAGAAATTGCACAGCAAACGTATGAACTGATTCAGTAATTAGATTTTAAATAATAGAAAATGATAAGAATTTGGACTAAGAATATTAGTCCAAATTTTATTTTAAAGGAAGTTTTAGAAATTTTATGTCGGAAAATAAGCATTCCTAAAAGTGAGCCTACACTTCCGCCAAGAAATGAGAGCAATAAAAGGACAAACTCAGATATTCTATATCCACCACGAGTTGCGTTTCTTTTGTCAAAACCAAATAGCAAAAAACTAAAGGTAGATAAGACAAGTATATAATTCAATATCATTTCAACATAAAAGCTAATGGAATGGAAAGTCTTTTCGCCCAAGATTTTTCGCTGTGGTCTTCACCTTCAAATTTTAAAGTTTGCCAGTTTTTCTTCCCATACTTTTTAGCTTTCATAATCTCATCTACTTTTATTTGATAAGGCTCATACATTTTATCCAGCGTTTCTGTACCAAAATCAAAATAGATTTTATGCGTTTTTGGATTGGGCAAATTGGCTTTCAAATAGTTTTGAAAAGCAAGAGGAATAGGATTATTTTCTGAAACAAAAATTCCCGGCCAATGTGTAGACATACAAATTGCACCGCCAAAAATTTCAGGATATTCGCAAATAGCATACATAGAAATCAATCCGCCCATAGAACTTCCCATGATAAAAGTGTGTGGTGCATCTGTATAAGTGTTGTAATTTTTATCAACAAAAGGTTTGAGTTCTTTTACTAAAAATTTCAAATATTCATCTGAATAGATTTTACCACCAAAAAGTGATTGGTCTTTATTTCTGAAAAGATTGTATAGAGAATCTTGCTTTTTTTGAGACAAACTTTCAAAAGGTTTCTGCGGAAAATATTCGCTATGACGGTTTTTATCTGCATTGTCTATGGCAGCTACAATCGTAGGTTTTATTTTCTTTTCACGAATGAGTCTTCCTAAATTTTCGTCTAGTTTCCATTCTTGTTTATTCCAAGTGATGGTTTCATCCCAAAGCATTTGTCCGTCATTGGCATAAAGAACTTGGTGTTTTACCTTTGGATTATAATTTTCGGGAAGCCAAATTCTCACGGTTCTTTCTCCGATAATTTCGGATTTAAAATTTTTGTATTCTATGATTTTTCCAAAAGAGACCTTTGGCGTTTGTGCGAAAGTAAAAAATGGTAAGTAAAAGGAATACTAGGTTTTTCATTCGTTAAAATTTTGAATAAAATTACGAATTAAAACAAAACTCCCAAACTAAATAGTTTGGGAGTTTTAATTCTAGCTTAATAAGCTAGTATATTTTATTTCAACCTAAAGAAAAAAAATTAAAAATTAAAACTACATCCTAAAAGAAATATTCGTGGTAATAATTCCACTTTATGGGTTTCCACATAATAATCTTGAATGTATTTTGTATAAATATATTTTTGGTTCAAAATATTTTTTATAGAAAAGAAATATTTAAAACCACTTTCTTTAGGAGAATAATTAAAATTGAAATTTAAAAACAACAAATCACTTGTTTGTTTGAAATCCGGTTTATAAAACTCACTACTAAAGTTGAGAACATAAATCTTATTAAATGAATACGCAATATCATTTTTTAAACTAAAAGATCGATTTATATTTTGATTGCTTATTTCTGAATGATTCATATTAAGCAAATATTTGAATGTGTTTTTTATTTTCAATGGAAAATTAAATGCTACCTGATGTATTAAATCTATATTGAATGTTTTTAAATTAATTTTTGTTGTACCATTATTATTTATATCATTATAATAATCTGATGATACATACGAGGTTTTCAAATTAAATCTGCTAGAAATAAAAGAGAAAAATTTTTCTACGTTTAAAGTAAGATTGTAAGATTCTGATGGTTTTTTACTTCTATAATTATGTGTGAAATTAACATTAGAATCTACTAAATATTCTGAGGTGAAATTATTATCCGTTTTAGAATAACCTCCTGATATCACTGCTTTAAACTGGCTAAAAAAAGAATCATTATACGTAAAGCCCAATTGGTAATTTTGGCGTGTTTCTGCTTCAAATGTATATTCATTGCTTATTACGCTCCTATTAGACACAAGAATTTTATTACGAAATAAAAACCTTTCATCTATTGGAGAAGAAATAATATGTGCATTTACAAAACCCGATGTCTTATTAAATAATAATCTTATAACCATTAAACTCGATTCATTAAGAAATATGTTTCTTTTGATTTGAGTATTATCTTGTAGGTTTTGATGAAGAAATATATTTTTCTGTTTTAAGGTAACATTCCAAAGTTCATTTTTAAAAAAATAATCAAAGTCTACATAAAAATTCCCAGTTTTATAATGTGATGTGTTATAAAAATCTTCTGGAAAATAAGAGTTATTTACTTCTAGATTTGAATTTAATGAAAACTTCTCATTGGCTAATCCTATACTAACTGTAAGTTTATTGTCTTTAGAAAATACATTAAAGAGCTTCACTTCTAATCCTAAATGTTCTTTCGATAAATTAATATTTTGCAAATTTTGACTTAAAGAATCTGTTGATGGATAAATTGGTAAAGATGGATTAACCCATAAATTCTGAGGCTTATCATTGTAAGTATAGAGAGCTCTTAGTTGTAATGCTTTTTTACTCGTTAATTTGTAAGTATATTCAATTACATTTTTAGAAAACAAATTTTTTGTATTCTTATTTGTTAGATAATTGTTATTAGAATTTGAAATTAACTTGTTTTCTGAATCTTCATTCGTTGAACTTAATGAACCTATATATTTAAAATATTCTTTTTTAGATTTATACCAATTCAACTCCAAACCTGCTGTATAATAATTGATGTTCTTTACTATTTGGTTTTCATCTTTTGTAAAAATAGATTCATTATTTAAGTTATAATAGTTTTCAGAAGTATTATTGATAAGAATTTTATCTTTTACAGCGCTTCCTATTATTTTAACATTTGCCTTATCACTTATTTTAATAATAGAATTACTGCTTCCAAATTTTTGTTGATTTCTATTAGATTTATCTTCCCCAAATTGCGTATCAATTGTATTGGTATTAATAATAAATGGAGCTTGATAACTCATATTCTGAAAATCTTCAAAACTCAAAGAATTCTGATTGGTATTGATTGGCGATTTGTTTTCTCCAACATTATTGTAATTAACCGTTTGAAAAGTTTTTATTAGGCTGTTAACCATTAAAATATTGCCGCCTATATTATGTCTATTCTGCAAATTTGTTTCTAAATTAATACCCGAAGAAAAGCTAGATTTATCTTTTTTAAGTTTAAGATTTAGCGCAACTTTAGTTTCTGCATTTAGATTTTTAAGTATAGGATTTTCAGACCAATTTTCTATAGCTTCTACTTGGTCAATAATCTTAGGGTTAATTCCTCTGGTGCCAATCATATAATTAGAATTAAACAAATCTGCACCATCTAGCATTACTGCAAATATTGCTTTTCCTTTATATTCTAAAGAACCATTCTCTTTAACTGTTATTCCTGGTAATTTTTTTAGTAAATCTTCAACATTTTTTTCGGTGCCATTTAAAAAATTTTCTACATTATATGCTACAGTATCATTTTTTATTTCAATTGGTTTTCTTTTTATTAGCACAACTTCGTCTATACTTCTTGTAAGTTTTACTAATTTTAAATTGGCTTCATAATTTCTTCTACCTTTAGAAACTTTAATCAAAATACTATCATTTTTATAGCCTGTATAGCTTGCAATAATATGTGCAGATTCTTCATTGAATGAATCAAAATTAATCTTGAAATTTCCTTTAGCATCGGTAAAAGTATATTTAGATAAATTTGCAGTTTTTACAAATACTCTTGCTCTCGCTATTGGGTTACTTTTTTCATCTGAGACTACGCCACTAAAATAAATTTGCCCATAACACTGGGCAAATATTATAAATAATAAAAAGAATATAATTTTAAATTTCAAACTGATTTTTTTTCAACACTCTTTTCATAGAGCAAAGAGAATTAATAAATAACTATTTTGTTGGATAACAAAAACAATCATCAAATGATAAACTTGACATACAAGATGGCCCTAAAACAATATCAGGCTTACTATTACTGATTTCTTCCTGACCTCTTAAATAATTATTTTTTAAATTTTTAAGAATTGATTCTGAATCATCTTTATAAAAAGTAGGATAATCTATAAATGTAAAAACCTCTTTAGAATAAGGAAATCCTAATTTATCTTTTAATGAAGTTTCTAAAAAATCAATATTTTTTAACCTAAAATAATAGTTAGAACCACCACAAGCTTTGGCCATAGCTTCTATAATTAATCCTGGTAAACCATGTAACTTAAATGGCCCATCAGAAACTGTAATATCTTCATCATACCAAGCCTCCCAATCAAAACCTCTCCAGTGTGCAGTAGCTAGTTTACAATTTTTACCATTGATAATTTTTGTTGTATTTTGCAGCTTCCAATCGATGATATTAAGAGAGTCTTTTATAACGTAATTGTTAGCTTTATATCCTATTGCTCTACCATACATTTCGTTCTTGTTAAAATCTTTGTAAACAGAGACATTATAGGAAATAACTTGACCTGGATATATAGCATATGCTTCTTGATATTTAACAATAAATCTAGAGACACCGTCTTCAATATACATTTCACAATCTACTTTAGGATTAGGTTTTGACTTAAATGTATTGTTTCTATCAATCTCCATTTCATATAATGCTTTAATATTTAAAGCTTTATTTTGGGGAAAATATAAGTTGGAAACTAGCGAAAAAATTAAAATGTAAAAAACTCTATTCAACATCTTTGTAAAATTATGGATTCTCTCTAGGTAAAGACTCTTCGATTGCTTTTCTAATCGTTGCTGCCATACAATCGGTATTCCATTGCTGATTCGCAACTGTTGAAGCCGCACTACAATCCCCATTAGAAAAAGTACCTGATGGTGTAAGATCTTTACCTGATCCATCACAGTATCCTGAAACCGTAACAGTACATGAATTTAAATCTGTATTACTTGAAACTTTATTCAAGTCTTCTTGATTCTCAATTGCTTTCGCACTCACTAAACCAGCAACACATAAAGCTACTGATAATAAAAATTTTTTCATGATTAGTTAGTTTTAATTGTTTAACAAGAGCTAAACAAGAACTAAAATAAAGCTAAAACTAAAACTATGCAACTATTTTGTAATCTTTTTAAAAATATTTTATTATGCTAAATACAAAACAAAACTCCCAAACTAAATAGTTTGGGAGTTTTTATCATAGCAAAGTGATTAATTATCACACTTTGATTTCTACGTCTACACCTGAAGGTAACTCTAATTTCATTAGAGCATCTACAGTTTTAGAAGAAGAAGAGTAGATATCCATCAATCTCTTGTGAGCAGAAAGTTGGAACTGTTCTCTTGCTTTCTTGTTAACGTGTGGTGATCTAAGAACTGTAAAGATTCTTTTGTGAGTTGGTAATGGAATAGGTCCGTTTACCACAGCACCAGTAGCTTTTACAGTTTTCACGATTTTCTCAGCAGACTTATCTACTAAATTGTAATCGTAAGACTTAAGTTTTATTCTGATTCTTTGTGACATTTTCTAATTTTTTAAAGATTAACCTCTTGCTTTAGCAATTACTTCTTCAGCAATATTTGTTGGAGCTGGTTCGTATCTCTCGAACTCCATAGAAGAAGTAGCTCTACCAGAAGATAAAGTTCTAAGCGAAGTAACATAACCAAACATTTCAGATAGTGGAACGAAAGCTTTGATCACTTTAGCGTTATTTCTATCATCCATACCGTTTACAGTACCTCTTCTTCTGTTAAGGTCTCCTACGATATCTCCCATATATTCTTCAGGTGTAACTACCTCAAGTTTCATAATAGGCTCCATGATTACAGCTTTAGCAGCTTTACCAGAAGCTTTGAAACCCATTTTAGCAGCTAATTCGAAAGATAATTGGTCAGAGTCAACCGCGTGGAAAGATCCATCTTTAAGGGTTACTTTCATAGATTCTACTTCGAAACCAGCCAATGGACCGTTTTTCATAGATTCTTTGAAACCTTTTTCAACTGAAGGGATAAATTCTCTAGGAATGTTACCACCTTTAATTTCGTTGATGAATTCTAAACCAGTTTTACCTTCGTCTGCAGGACCAATTTCGAATACGATATCTGCGAACTTACCTCTACCACCTGATTGTTTTTTGTAAACTTCTCTATGGTTAGCAACTTGAGTAAGTGCTTCTTTGTATTCTACTTGTGGTTGACCTTGGTTAACCTCTACTTTAAATTCTCTTCTCATACGGTCAACGATGATATCAAGGTGAAGTTCTCCCATCCCTGAAATAATAGTTTGACCTGAAGCTTCATCAGTTTTCACAGTAAATGTAGGATCTTCTTCTGCTAATTTAGCAAGAGCGTTACCCATTTTATCTTGGTCTGCTTTAGTTTTAGGTTCTACAGCGATACCAATTACTGGATCTGGGAAAATCATAGATTCAAGAACGATAGGTGCTTTTTCATCAGAAAGAGTATCTCCCGTTTTGATATCTTTGAAACCTACTGCTGCACCGATATCTCCAGCTTCGATAAATTCTACTGGGTTTTGCTTGTTAGCGTGCATTTGGTAGATTCTAGAAATTCTTTCTTTGTTTCCAGATCTTGTGTTAAGAACGTAAGAACCAGCATCTAGTCTTCCTGAATAAGCTCTAAAGAATGCTAATCTACCTACGAATGGGTCAGTAGCAATTTTGAAAGCTAATGCAGCGAAAGGCTCTTTTACGTCTGGTTTTCTAATGATTTCAGCATCAGTTTTAGGGTCGGTTCCTTTGATATCGTCCTTATCTAGTGGAGAAGGAAGATATTTACAAACTGCATCTAGCATGAACTGAACTCCTTTATTTTTAAATGAAGAACCACAAGTCATAGGAATGATTGATAAATCAATAGTTGCAGCTCTAAGCGCAGCATTGATTTCTTCTTCAGTAATAGAATCTGGATCTTCAAAGAATTTCTCCATTAGAGTTTCATCGTAATCAGCTACTGCTTCTACTAATTTTTCTCTATATTCCATTACCTCATCTTTCATATCTTCAGGAATTGGAACTACATCAAAAGTTGCTCCTTGTCCTGCTTCATCCCAGATGATAGCTCTGTTCTTAATTAAGTCTACTACACCTTTGAAATCTTCTTCAGCACCGATTGGTAAAACGATTGGAACTGCATTAGAACCTAACATTTCTTTAACTTGTTTTACAACGTTTAAGAAATCAGCTCCTTGTCTGTCCATTTTGTTTACGAATCCCATTCTAGCAACTTTGTAGTTATCAGCCAATCTCCAGTTGGTTTCTGACTGAGGCTCTACTCCGTCTACTGCTGAGAATAAGAATACAAGACCATCTAATACTCTAAGAGATCTGTTTACTTCTACTGTGAAGTCTACGTGTCCTGGGGTATCGATGATATTGAAGTGGTAAGGTTTAGTTTCAGGAAGTGTTTTCCCTTGATCTGTTGGGAAATTCCAGCTACATGTAGTAGCAGCAGAAGTAATGGTAATACCTCTTTCTGCTTCTTGTTCCATCCAGTCCATTGTAGCAGCACCTTCGTGTACTTCTCCAATTTTGTGAGTTTTACCTGTATAGAAAAGAATACGCTCTGTAGTGGTAGTTTTACCGGCATCAATGTGCGCAGCAATCCCAATATTTCTTGTGTATTTAAGATCTCTACTCATTTCTTAATTAAAATTTAAAGTGAGAGAAAGCTTTGTTAGCTTCTGCCATTTTGTGAGTATCAGTTTTCTTTTTGAAAGCAGCACCTTCTTCTCTAGAAGCAGCGATAACTTCTGCAGCTAATTTCTGAGCCATAGACTTATCATTTCTAGCAGTAGCATACTTGATTAACCATTTCATCGCCATAGAAATTTTTCTATCAGCTCTGATTGGCATAGGAATTTGGAAGTTTGCACCACCAATTCTTCTTGATCTTACTTCTACGTGAGGCATTACGTTAGTTAATGCATCTTTCCAGATTTCAAGAGAAGATTTTTCGTTATCTCCTTTTTTAGCTTCTACGATATCCAATGCATCATAGAAAATTCTGAAAGCGATAGATTTTTTACCATCTACCATTAGATTATTTACAAATCTTGTTACCAATTGATCATTAAACTTTGGATCTGGTAACAACGGTCTCTTTTTTGCTTTTGTTTTTCTCATTGTTCTTGTTCCTTATTTAATGATTACTTTTTCTTACCTTTTGCAGGAGCAGCAGCCTGTCCTGGTTTTGGTCTCTTGGCACCGTACTTAGAACGTCTTTGCGTTCTTCCGTTTACTCCGGCAGTGTCTAAAGCACCACGAACAATGTGATATCTAACTCCCGGTAAATCTTTTACTCTTCCGCCACGTACTAATACTATCGAGTGCTCTTGGAGGTTGTGTCCTTCTCCCGGGATGTAGGCGTTAACTTCTTTTCCGTTTGAAAGTCTTACTCTCGCAACTTTTCTAAGTGCTGAGTTAGGTTTCTTAGGAGTAGTTGTATATACTCTCGTACATACGCCTCTTCTTTGTGGACATGAATCCAAAGCAGCCGATTTGCTCTTCTTAGCAAGTGTGGCTCTTCCTTTTCTAACTAATTGTTGAATAGTAGGCATTTGATTGCTTTATATTATTTTTTATTTTAGGGTGCAAAATTATGAATTATTTTTAAACTGACAAGCATTGATTATGAATTATTTGTAATATTTTTCAAAAAAAATAACTCGGAAGAATTTCCCGAGCTACTTGTAATTATATATATGTATCAAGATTAATCTACTAATACATTGCTTTTTGTTTCTTTTACTTTTTGTCTCTCGTTGAGTTCTCTTTGTTCCGCATTCATCATAAGGCTTCCGTTATACTTACCTCCCATTTCTATTTCTATGGCTTGTACAGAAATATCACCATGAATGGTTCCTGTTTTTTTAATTTGAACTTCTGCTGCGGTAACGTTTCCTATTAATTTCCCGAAAACAATAATATTCTTACTGCTTAAATCTCCTTTAATTTCTGCTTTTTCTCCTACAATAATTAATTTCTGCGCCGTAACATTCCCCATTACTTTACCATCTATTCTAATACTGGTGTTAGAAATTAAGTCTCCATTAATATTTACATCTTCTCCTACAATAGAAGTAATGGCTTCTTGTAAAAGCTTATGAGTAGTATTGTTTTCTTTTTTAGTAAGGTTAAACATATAGCGTTATTTAAAATTAAGATATTGTTCTGGATTAATTCTTTGTCCTTTGAAATGTACTTCGTAGTGAAGATGCGGACCTGTACTTCTGCCTGTATTTCCTAACTCTCCTATTACATCTCCCACATTTACTTTGTCTCCTACTTTTACATTTATTTTAGAAAGATGTCCGTATAAAGTTTGCAACTGATATCCATGTTCTATCATTATACAATTTCCATAACCTCCGTTTACACCAGCTCTAATAATTCTTCCTTTCGCAGTAGATTTTATAGCCTCACCCGTTTTTCCTCTAAAATCAATTCCCGAATGCGTTTCTGCTCCGAAACCTGAAAACGGATTTTCTCTTGTTCCAAAATGAGAGGTAATTTCTCCATCATGAGGTTTTCCCATAGGAACATTTACAATTGCTTTTTCTAAATCTTCTATATATTTAGCATAAAAAGCACTCACTTCATTCACATCTTCTATTTCGAAACCTTCTTCTCCTCCTACATTTTTCATTTTAAAAGTCTGCAAACCTCGTTGCATCATAAATTGATTTACACGATACATGCTTTCGTCAATAGATTTAAAAGATTCTTTGAGTTTCTGAATATCGATTTGTTTTTTAATAGAATTAGCACGATTGAGTTCCTCTTGATAATGGTCACTGGTTTTTTGGTAAATAAAAATGCCTACAATCACCAAAAGTAAGGTCCAGACACCTCCAATTGTGAAAATAAACTTTTTCCAGTACAGTAATATGAACGTAGGAACCACTAAAATTTTGTTGCCATCACCCTCTGTATTTACGAAATGTACAGATGTTTTATGATTTAACATAATTTAAATTTTAAGCAGTTGAAATTAGTACTTTTTAGGAACCTAAATGCAGTTTTAACAATTTTTAATACCTAATATTTATCATGCCCATTGATTTTCTCTATTAATTAATAGCCATTCATAACAGTTTATACGTTAATAATTATTATATATTTGTTTATATAATTAGGTTATAAATAACAAATTATATTTTATATTAAAAAAACGAAGTAAATTTGTAAAAATCAAAGCGATGAAAAACTCAAATATTATTGGCCTTAAAGAAACTGATTGTAAAAAAATTGCAGAAAAATTAAATGTTTTATTGGCAAACTACTCTATATTTTATCAAAACACCAGAGGTGCTCATTGGAATATAAAAGGAAATGACTTCTTTACATTACACCTTAAATTCGAAGAGTTATATGATGGATTGGTTCTTAAAATAGACGAAATCGCAGAAAGAATTCTTACTTTAGGCTATCATCCTCATCATAATTTCTCAGACTACCAAAAACTTTCAACCATACAAGAAAGCAAAGAAGTTTCTGATGGCAATAAATGCATTCTAAATATTTTAGAATCATTTAAAATAATTATTGATATCCAAAGAGATCTTTTAGACATCACAGATAAAGCAAAAGACGAAGGAACCAATGCACAAATGAGTGGCTACATTACAGAACAAGAAAAATTAGTATGGATGTATAATGCTTACTTAAGTAAATAATTCCATATCAAATCGTTATAAAGAAGTGTTACTCAAAACGTAACACTTCTTTTTTTGATAAAAATGCTTATTTTTTAATTTATATTTTATATTTGCACTGATTTTAAACACAAATTTTGAAGAAATTTTTACTTTTATTAGTATTACTTATTTTTAATATTCATAGTGCTCAATATAGCGTTTCTACATCCGAGAGAAATGCCCTTATTTCTATTTACAATCAAACCAATGGAGATAACTGGAGCCAAAAATGGGACCTTACCAAAGATCCTTACTATTGGTATGGCGTAAAAATAGAAAACGGAGCAGTTACAGAATTAAGATTGAACGGAAACCTTCTTGAAGGCAATTTCCCCAATAGTGTTTTAAGTCTTACCAATCTAAAAAAATTAGATGTAAGTTCTAATAAACTCACCGGAAACATCCCTAATTTAGGTTCGTTGATTAATCTTACTTATCTTAACATTAACAATAATAATTTAAGCGGAGATTTTTACAGTAACATTTCATCACTATACAATTTAGAAGAAATTCTACTAGGAAATAACTCTGGAACCCTTTCTTCTACCAATTTCTCATCGTTTACCAATCTTAAAAGCTTAGACCTTTCTGGATTTGGGTTAACAGAAATTCCCAGCACATTAGGAAGCCTTTCTTTTCTTAAAAATTTGAATGTAAGCAATAATTCCATTGCTCAATTTGGCAATCTTTCTGCATTGGGGAATTTAGAAGAACTTAATATTTCTAAAAATCAATTGACAGAAATTCCTTCGGAAATAAGTGCTCTTGCTTTTTTAAAAATATTAGACGCAAGTCAAAATAAGCTTACTAAATTTTCGGCACTTAATAACTTGACCACTTTAGAATGGCTATCTTTAGAAAACAACAATCTTCAAAATCTTCCTACAGAAATTGCCACTTCACAAAATTTAATTCACCTAAACCTCTCTAATAATAAACTTTCTAGCAATTTTGGAGCATTAAGTTCTTTGGCAAAACTAGAGCAACTTTGGCTAAATCATAATGAGATTACCGCTTTCCCTACAGAAGTTTTAGCACTTCCTCAGTTGATGAGTTTATCCTTGCAGAGCAATAAACTTAGTGGAAACCTTCCAGCTAATCTCCCAGAAATTTGCAACATTTCTAACAACAGATATAGCGCAACAGAAATTCAGAATTTCCTCAATCAAAAACCAAATAACACAGATTTTGTATATTCTCCTCAAAGATATGACGAAGAAAAAACCGAAAAAGCAATTTTAGCAGGCGCTATTAGTTTAAACCAATTGCTTTCTGCTTCAGACGGTTATGATTTTACTTGGTATAAAAATTTAGACAACAAAACTTCTACAACTAACGAAAATTACAATATAAACTCTGTAAAAGCAACGGATTTCGGCAAATACACTTGCGAAGCCATATTGATTAAAGACAATACGCTGTACGTTTTAGATTTTGCCAATTTCAGAGAACCGATTACCTTAGAAAAAACCGAAACTTTGGCAACCAACAATCCCAATGAAAAAATTCTTGCCATTTATCCAAATCCTGTAAAAGATTTCCTTCACATCAAAAATCAAAATTACAAGATTGAAAATATTTCGATTTATGACTTATCTGGAAAAATCATTTACTCAGGAAAATCTATGGTAATCAACCTACAAAACTCCCCAACTTCTACCTATATTTTGCACATCAAAACCGAGGAAGGCTATCACCATTTTAAAATTATCAAAAAGTAAGTTCAAAAATTTTTACATTTGTTGAAAACCTCGTCACAAATGAAAAATTTACTTTATTTACTCATCGTCTCAGTTTTAGTAAGCTCTTGTATCTCTTATCAAAAAGGTCAAGATGGAAAACCGGGAACTGCAGGTAAAAACGCAGATGAAATGGTAACTACTCAAGAAAAAAATAAAAAATTAGCTGATTCTCTCGGCGCAGATGAACGTGGCATGAAAACCTATATGCTCGTTATTCTGAAAACCGGCCCAAAAGATGCTGAAATTACAGATAAAACACAGCGCTCCGAACTTTTCAAAGGACATTTTTCTAACATGGAAGCCATGGAAAAAGCTGGAAAACTGAAATTAGCTGGTCCTTTCGCTACGAAAAACAATCTTCAATATCGTGGAATTTTCTTAATCGATGCTAAAACCGAAGAAGAGGTAAAAACTTTGCTTCAAGGAGATCCAACCATTAAAAATGGAATTTTCGATGTAGAAATTCTTCCTTGGTACGGTTCGGCTGCTATTCCTATGCATCTGAAATATCACAAAATGATTTCTAAAGAGTAATAAGATGAAGATTTACTTTTTTTTAGCTTTTTTTCTGATAGCATCTTGTTCAAAATCCAAAAAACATTATTATGATTGGCAAGAAAAATATATTATCCACGAAAAATATAAAATTACAAAAACGGAGAGATTTTATGAATATAAAAACTCAAGATATACTTTAATTAATAAAGACTCAACTGAATTTTATTACGACATTAACAATAACTTGATTAGTAAAAACAACACTTTATTTTATAAATATAACAATCGTAAAATTACACTAGAAGAATTTTGTACAAGAACTTGCGAAAACCCATTCAAAATAACTTACAAGTATAACAATGAAAATCTTTTAATTGAAAAATATCATCAAAATTTGGAGTTCTTACTTGAAAAAAATAGATATGACGAGAAAAAAAATCTCATTGAAAAAAAACTTGGAAAAGATTCTTCAGGAAAGTCCTTTCAGTATTTTTATGATTCTAAAAACAGATTGACTTCAAAAAAAGAAAAAGAATTCAATAACAATATAAACAAATGGCTACATTATACGGAGAACTATTTTTACAATCAAAAGAACATGATAAGCAAAACAATCAGAAAAAGTAATGACGAATACTTAACAACGACTACTGATTATTTTTATAATGCAAAAAACCAATTAATATCAAAAATCTATAAAACCAGTACTTCAATTAAAGGCTACCAATTAAACCCAAAAGACAAAACAGTTCACAGCGCCTACTACGGTAGAATAGATTACAAATACAATTCTAAAAATCAATTGGAAGAAATGATAATTTATCAACCAGATTACAAAACACCAATCTTTAAGACAATTTATTCTCAAAAAAAATATAATTTGTAGATGAAAACCCCCAAAACCTACGAAGAATATTGCTTAGATTTCCCTGAAGAAACTCAAATAATTTTAGAAAATCTAAAAAATTTCATTCAAAATCTTCTTCCAGAAAGTGAACTCTGTATCAATTACGGAATTCCAACTTTTAAAATGAAAAGTAAAAACGTGATTCATTTTGGTGGTTTCAAAAACCATATCGGTTTGTATCCTGGCTCAGAAGCCATAGAAATCTTCGCAGAAAAATTAAAGAAATACAAAACGTCTAAAGGTACAGTTCAGTTTCCTTTGCAAGAAGAATTGCCTTTTGACTTAATTCAAGAAATTGTAGAATTTAGAAAAGAGAAATTTTAGTTTTCCACAAGATAATCATTATAACTTTTTCTTTTTGTAATTTTGAAAAATGGAAATCTTATACATTATTCTCGCATTTATTTTCGGTGCTATCTTAGCGTATTTTATATTGAAGTCTTCTTCGGTTTCTAGAAAAAGTTATGAAGAATTGCAACAAAACTTCAATCAAAAAGAAGCCGACTTTAATAGAATTATAGCGGAAATTTCTGCAGAAAATAAAGCTCAAATTCAGAAAATTTCAGAGCAACAAGAATTTAACGAAAGACAAAACTCCGAAATTAAGGAACTTCAAAACGATAAAAATCAATTAATCGGTTTGAAATCTCAATTGGCTGCTCAGAATGAAAGCCTTCAGCAACTTTTGGATTCCCAAAAAGAAGAAATCGTAAAAATTCAGGAAGAGGCAAAACTGCAATTCGAGAATTTAGCAAATAAAATTTTAGAAGAGAAAACCCTAAAATTCACGGAACAAAATCAACAAAACTTGAAGAATATTCTGAATCCTCTTCAAGAAAAAATAACAGATTTCGAGAAAAAAGTAGAGAATACGCACAAAGAAAGTATTGACTATCACGCTGCTCTTCGTCAACAAATTCTTGGGCTTAAAGAAATGAATTTGCAAATGAGCAAAGAAACGCTAAATCTTACTAAAGCATTGAAAGGCGACAGCAAAATTCAAGGAAACTGGGGAGAACTGGTTTTAGAAAGAGTTTTAGAAAAATCTGGCTTAGAAAAAGGTAGAGAATATGAAATTCAGAAAAGTTTCACCACAGAAGAAGGAAACAGAGTTCAGCCAGACGTAATCATCAATCTTCCAGATGGTAAAAAAATGATTGTAGACTCTAAAGTTTCTCTAACTGCCTACGAAAAATACATCAACGAGGAAGATGACGAACAAAAAAACAGCTTCTTAAAAGAGCATGTAAATTCTCTAAAAAGACACGTAGAACAACTAGGAAGTAAAAATTATCAGCATCTCTATCAAATGGAAAGTCCTGATTTCGTTTTACTTTTCATCCCAATAGAACCTGCTTTTGCAATTGCTTTAAACGAAGACACTCAATTATACAATAAAGCTTTTGAAAGGAATATTGTTATTGTAACGCCTTCTACATTATTGGCAACGCTTCGAACCATTGATTCTATGTGGACGAATCAAAAACAACAAGAAAACGCCTATGAAATTGCAAGACAAGCTGGAGCCTTATATGATAAATTTGATGGTTTTGTAACTGATTTAGTAAAAATCGGCAAAAAAATGGATGAAGCAAAAACTGAATACGAAGGAGCCATGAATAAATTAGTAGACGGAAAAGGCAATTTGATTACCAGTGTTCAGAAATTGAAAATAATGGGCGCAAAAGCTAAAAAATCTTTACCTGATGCTATAATCAATAGAGCAAATGCAGGCCTTGAAAACCTTGAAGAAGAATAATTTATGATTATCGAAAGCTTACAAAACGAAAAAATAAAAAATCTCAACAGATTAATTACAGACAATAGGTTTCGTAAGAAATCTGGTGTTTTTGTAGTGGAAGGGAAACAAGAAAACGAACGCGCTTTGCAATTCGGTTTTGAAAATGTAGAATTTTTTATTTGCGAATCTATTTTTGGCATCAATCATCCAGAAGGCAAAATACATTTCGTTTCCAGTCAAGTTTATGAAAAACTAGCTTACAGAGGAACTTCTGAAGGAATTATTGGCATTTACAAAACCAAAGAATTTGATTTAAAAAATTATCAGCCAAAAGACAATGCATCAGTTATTGTCGTAGAATCTGTAGAAAAACCAGGAAATCTAGGTGCAATTTTGAGAAGTTGTGAAGCTTTTGGAATAGATGCTTTAATTGTTACCGATTCTAGAGTAGATTTTTACAACCCAAACGTTTTACGAAGCAGTGTTGGTTGCTTTTTTGGAATGAACGTATTCTCTGCAACCAATGAAGAAACTTTATCGTTCTTACAAGAGAACAGTTTCAAAATCTACACTACGTTTATGGATGAAACCGCCGAAGATTTATACAAGAAAAATTTCAATGAAAAATCAGCATTATTTTTCGGAACGGAACATTCTGGCTTAAGTGATTTTTGGCTTCATAAAGGGGAAAATATTCTCATCCCGATGTCTGGAACCATAGATTCTCTTAATCTAAGTAATGCAGTTGCCATTTCTTGCTACGAAATACTGAGACAAAAACTCACCAAATAAAAAAAACCGCCTCGTTTTCACGAGGCGGTTCTGTTTGTAATTAATTTCTTAATTATTTTTTCACAGCGTCTTCTACTTTAGCTGCTCCTTCTTTAACTTCTTTAGCGGCATCTTTAGCAGCGTCTTCTACTTTTGCAGCAGCTGAATCTACTACAGCAGCAGCAGAGTCTACAGTTACCGCAGCTGAATCTACCATTGCATTTGCAGCAGAATCTACAGTTTGAGTTGTTTCAGTAGTTTCTTTTTTGTTACAAGCAACTAATGCTAAAGCAGCTACAGCTGCTA